>NZ_SGPG01000022.1:0-274675 GCF_004208955.1 Pseudoalteromonas sp. CO325X | reverse complement strand
GGGCGCAAAAATGCTTGGCTATAATTAGCGACAAAGGAACGCAAGCCAAGCGTTTTGCGTCCTTTTTAGCAACTTGTTATAAGCCGTTTGCAACAATGAGATATATGAATAAGCCGAAAAACAATCCTAATGCTACGACAATGAAATACGTACCCTTTTAATATGACTGTCTAAACCTTCATGGTACAGGGGAAATTTTTAGGGTTACCAAACAACATACCCCAATACTGATCTTGGTAGCTTAGGTATTCAACTAGCCTATTTTTCCGTTCTTCTGACACCAGAATAAGTCAAAGAAATAATGTCGTGTATGAAAAAGCGCTATTACTTAATTGCGGGATTAATGTACGGAAACGATTTAAATTAAGCTAGTCGCTGGTTCATCAGCGACTAGCTATCTTGTTAGATTAGAATCGGTAAGTAACTGATGCACCGACTGTTTGCGGGTTCACAACGGCCGCATAACCTTGTGGGTAACGGCCACTTGCCGGCTCTTGTGAAGTATATGCCTCTTCATCTAGGGCGTTATTGATGAAGGCACTGATCAACCAATGCTCGGTGTCGTAGGTCATCGATAAACGAGTAATAGTGTAATCACCTGCAATGCGCTCTTCTATGTTTGTTAAGTCACCATAATACTCACCCACATAGTTGGCGCTTAAATTTACTTTTAGGCTATCGGTAAACCAGTGTGAAAGACCTAAACTCGCCGTTAGTTCGGGTGCAGAGTTTAAATCACTGCCAACGGCATCTGGAAAGGCTGATGATTCATCAATGTTAGTTTTTAATAAACCAAAACCACCATGGAGCTGCCACTGCTCTCCAAGCATACTGTAAGCATCGACCTCTAAACCGTAGCTATGAGCATCTTCTACATTCGTGATTCTGCGCGCTGAACTTAATGCTTGATACCCGTTAAAATTGTTGTAAAACACATTAGCGCTAATATTGATGTCGCCATTATCTATTACGCTGCGCGAACCTATTTCATAGGTATTAACCGTTTCTTCGTCGTAGTAGTAGTAATCTTCAGCGGTAAAATCGAGCGCACCGCCCCCTGCGTTATAGCCACGGCGAGCACTGGCAAATAAGGTCGTTTCGTCGCTAACATCATATTGAATCGCTAACTTTGGTAAACGCACTGTGTGTGAATTATCAAGTTGCTCAACGAGCTGATCGCCACGAAACGCCATATTGAAATTACGTAATTGTTCTTCACGCTCAATACGAAGGCCCGCTGTTAGTGTTAATTCTTGGCTTAAGTTAAAGCTTGTTTCGCCATAAACTGCGGTCGATTTACTGCTATCGTCACCGTAGTAGTTTGTTGCCCCCACACTTTCAAATTCTTGGTCGCGATCAAAGTAAGCAAGGCCGATAAACCCGGAGTAAAAGTGGTTGTTTAGCCCAAAGTTGAGCTTGGTATCGACGGTGATATTGCTCTCGTCCATTGATACGTCAGATTCGGCGCTTTCAACTGGCTCGTATGCCTCAAAACTCCATTGATAATCCATGTAAGCAACTAATACGTCTAACGAAAAATCATCATTAATACTGTAATCGACATTTACTTGCGTAGTATCAGAGTCTGTATCCACAATACGTTGATATAGGGGCTTATAATCAAATGGTTCGTCCGCAACAAAGTATTTACGACCGGAGTTCCCCTCTTCACTGTAAGTTGAGTAAGTCAGCTGCACGGCAAGGTCTTTGCTTGGCGTGTAAAGTAATTTAGCGCGCGTACTGCTGGTATTTAACTTGTTTAATTCACGATCAGTTGGGTTTGTTTCGTATACCGACGGGTTTGAAAAAGTTTCGCCATCGACATACTGAGTTGATAAGCGAAATGCTAATACATCCTCTACTAATGCTCCCGATACCACTGCGGCAGTATCAAGGTAGCTATCTTGATTGCGATAACCTACGCGTACTGCCCCTTCAAAATCCTGAGTTGGCGCTTTCGTTGTCATGTACACCGCACCTGCGATGCTATTGCGACCATTGCTAGTTGATTGCGGCCCCCGGTAAACCTCAATTTGCTCTACATCCCAAAGGCCGGTATCACCCGTTAAGTCAGCAACAAAGGGTTGGCTTACACCATCAATTAACGTTGAAACACGGGCTTTTGAACCTCCGCTAAATGAGTTAAAACCGGTTGCCCCACCATTACCAGACACCCCTCGCATATCAGGCACCGAACCCGTTAACACCACCACGTTTGCCATTTCTGAGAGCGCTTCGGATATAGACGCAAGCTGGCCGTTTTCTAGTCGCGCCTTATCAACAACCGCCACCGACGACATGGTTTCTTTAAGAGACTTTTCCGTTTTTTCACCGGTAACAACAATAGTGTCCATTGATTCTCGACTGCTTTGCTCGTCGTCAGCCCAAGCCGAGCCTTGAGCAACAAGTAACGATGCAAAAATAACCTTGGTTATTGTGTTGAGTTTTAATGCAGTAGCCAATGTCCTTTCCCCGTAAGAGATTATTAGAATTAAACAAATCGAGCTTGATAAAAAGCGCGAGGAAATTAACACAGGCTTAATGATATTGCAATTGAGTTTAGTTATCATTTACAATACGATGTAAAATAAATTCTAACTCTCATTTTATGCTCATTTTCACCGTTACTTTACTCAATGTTTTCGCTGTCAGCACTTTTTACTGCACCAGAAAACAACAGCGATTTTTAAAAAAACCGATAAAAAAACATTGGCGATTACTATCGTTTGCATTAATAGCGTGTGCACTAACACTTGCCTTTGTGCAGCTATCAGCCACAGCAGCTGTGTTCTACATAATCTTTAGCGTGATGCTTATGCTAATGCTGATCCCTTTTATTAGCCTGCTGCAAACAAAGGGTAATTCATGAAAAACTCATCAAAGCGCCAACCAACGTGGTTAGGTAAAACGCTAGCCGGTGCCTTTTTAGGGTTGGCACTGTCATTTATATTCATTGCTTTTTTTGCTTGGTATGGCCCTGGAGGCATTGAAGCTCGAGATAAAGTGCAATTTAACATGTGGATGATCACCCCTATTTGGCTAACCATTTTTAGTTTTAGCTATTTGTTCAACTCTGCAAAGCAAGCTTGGCTTGTCCTTGGCAGCTTAACTGTGCTGCTTTATGGCGTATTTTTCATGCTAAGGAACGCACTATGAAAGTAAGATCGGATATTTTACGCACCTATCAAGGTGTACATACATGGACGGGCATTATTGCTGGCTTAGTGCTGTTTATTGGTTTTTATGCCGGCAGCCTGACCATGTTTAAACACGAAATACAACGGTGGGCTGCACCGGTTACCGCGCCTAAAGTAACCAGTTCTGATTATGACTACCAAAAACTGGTAGATACGGTATTAAGTGTGCGTGGTGAACAACTTGCTAAAGGCTTTAACCTAGACTTACATACCCAAGACGCGCCTCTTTCTTGGTATATCAAAGGCAGTGCCCGTGGCATGGAGCTTGATAAACAGCTCAACTACGCCCACCTCAATGCTGATGGCACATTAAACGTTGGCGCGCAAACTGAAAACGAACTTGGCGATTTAATTGATTACTTACATCGCACAGCAGGCTTTATTGGTGAAATTGGCCATGACCAATCAGGGGTTTATATTCTAGGTATTGCCAGTGTGTTGTATTTTTTAGCTTTGGTCTCTGGGGTCATTATTTTACTGCCAACACTCGTTAAAACCTTTTTTGCATTGCGTAAAGAAAAAGGGCCAAGCCGGTTTTGGCTCGACAGTCATAACCTTGTGGGGATTGCCAGCTTACCGTTTCATTTAGTCATAGCCTTCACTGTGGTGGTGTTTGCATTTCATGATTTTATTTACGGCGGCTTAGCGCAATTTTATGATGATAAACCGCTTTTTCAGCGCCCTACTCCCGCTGCGCAAAGTTTTCACATTGACAACTTACCTAGTATCGACGAGCAAGTGCTTGCAGCTAAAAGCTATGCGCCTGGCTATGAGCCTATCCACATTCGCTACAGTAATTTAAATTCCGCTTCGCCCTCTGCGGTGTTTATGATGAGTAACAACAATGCGGTTGTGCGCGGCCCAGATACTGACTATTTATTTATGAACCCGTACACCTTAGAGGTCGTTAACTCAAGCTATCCACAAGGCGAAGATGCAGTGTGGGGTAATATGGTGGCCAGTATTTTCTCACTCCACTTTGGCACCTATGGTGGAGAATGGGGGCGCTGGGGTTACTTTATAATGGGCTTACTTGGAGCATTTTTGTTCTATTCAGGCAATTTATTATGGATAGATAAGCGCTTCAAAAAAGATCCCAACAAACGCAGTACGTTGTTTATGGCAAAACTCACTATGGGTGTTTGTTTAGGGTCGATGATTGCCGTTGCTTTCACGTTAGTTGCAGCTAAATGGCTACCTACATTTGTTGCTAACACAAACTACGCCAGTCTATACAGTTACTACGCCGCCTTTTTTGCTTTTGTGATATATAGCTTCATAAAACCTGTACAAAAGGCAACGACGGTTGGCCTTTATTTACTCGCGAGTTTGTGTGCATTAATGGTGTTATCAACGCTAGTGAAACTTGCACTAAATGACGGGAATACGCTCTTCTACTCAAGCTATACGGTTGATATCGTCGCCGCTATTTTTGCTGTTATTTTCTTTAAAATGTCGAAACATCAGCAGCAAAAACAGGCCACACAAAGCATCATGCCAGCCTTTGAACAGGTTAGCCAAACTTAAGCACTCCTAGCATGGGTATCAGAGCGATTTGATACCCACCCTTTTGCCTTATCCACGATTCGCTCCCGTTTAATGAAAGCATTTCTTGCCCTATAAAACAGCAGTAATAACAAGTGATGGTGTCAGGTCTTGCATGGTGCAAAGTGCTTGTTCCCAACGTTCGCTTGTAGCACGTCAACGAAGTTAAAAATAAATATGTGGAGTAAATTGAAACCAACTAAAGTGGCATGCACCAAAAGCGCGAAGATAATTCACTATTCGCGGTAGTACACTCGCATGTAATGCCTAAGCGGTGAGCCTTTTGAGCATTCTGGTAGTGCGCACTTCCCCAACCAGAGTTGGTGCGCATCATAGTTTTGCCTGTAGGATACATCTTGACCCAGCCGAAAAGGATACTGTAACCTTGGCTTATCACTTCTAAGGAGATTGCGCCAACATGAACAACTAAACCTGTCATCCATTTCTTATTTTCTTTTTGGATTTACAGGGTTAGTAGGCGTAGCTCATATTCCGATATGTCTGTACAAGCGCATTATGTATTTTGCCCATTGGCAAAAAGCGTATAGTGGTATTAATCACCTCTCTAAGATAGCTAGCTGCGACTGTTGCCCCTTTCATACAGGAGGCACTTTATGCCATTACTACAGGCTTACAATATAAGTTATCAATTGGATAACGGCGATTTTCTCTTTCAGCAACTGTCATGTTCACTGTCTAATAAGCGTGTTGGCTTAGTTGGCCGTAACGGTGTTGGAAAATCAATACTCGCGTCAATTTTAAGTGGTGAACAACAACCATCAAGTGGGGCTGTTGCTTTGCCTCAATCAGTGGCGGTGTATCATCAGCAGCCACCCCCGCTATTATCTAGCGAACTGACGATTGCTCAGTTCTTGGGTAAAGACCAGGTGCTTAAAGCGATAAAGCAGGTTGAGTCGGGTGATTGTTCACAGCATTGGTTTGATATAATAAAGGAACAATGGGACTTGCCCTCAAAACTCACTCGGCAATTAAAAGAGCAAGGCTTACCAACAGATGTAGATTTTCCATGCGCTCAACTCAGTGGTGGGCAATTCGCCCGTTTAAAGCTTTGGCAGTTGTTTGCAAGCAATGTTGAATTACTCATACTTGATGAGCCATCCAATCACCTAGATGTGCAGGCTAAACACTGGTTAATTCAGTCTATGCGCGCCTTCAAAGGGGCAATTTTACTTGTCAGTCATGAGCGAAAGTTACTGCACGAAATGGACGAAATTTGGCAGCTTTCAGAGCTTGGGTTACAGGTATTTGGCGGCAACTATACTCTGTACGCCGAACAAAAAAGGGCCGAGTTACAAGCGCTTGAACGAAAACTGGCAAGCGTTGATAAACAAAAAAAGCAGTTACAATTACAAACGCAGAAAAACCGTGAAAAGGCAGAGCAAAGAGCGGCTCAAGGTACGCAGTTACGAAAGAATGGCAGTCAGCCCAAAGTATTGCTTGATGCTAAAAAAGACAAAGCAACGGCACAGGCAGCTAATCGAACTAAAAATGAGCAGCTTCGTCGAACTCATTTAGCCAATACAGAGCGCTCACTCAAGGCACACAAAGAGTCACAGAGAAGCCAAAAACTCTATTTAGGGCATACCCCTATTCGCTCACGTAAAGTCATTTCAATGCGTCAAGGCGTATTGCCGTTTGGTCGCACCGAGCCTATCTCATTTCAAGCATACGCTCATGATAAGATTTATCTGGCAGGTAAAAACGGCAGTGGTAAATCAACGCTTCTGAAAACACTATTGGGCGAAATTTCTCTCCAGCAAGGCGAGCTGCAACTCAATACCCCATTATATTACCTTGACCAAC
The DNA here is from genome assembly GCF_004208955.1 of Pseudoalteromonas sp. CO325X. NCBI lineage: Bacteria > Pseudomonadati > Pseudomonadota > Gammaproteobacteria > Alteromonadales > Pseudoalteromonadaceae > Pseudoalteromonas > Pseudoalteromonas sp. CO325X. Next base: position 268,109 of record NZ_SGPG01000022.1, on the reverse strand, counting down.
ATTTTGGAGTGATTCGAGGGGATTTATCGCTACTCGATAACCTTGTAACACTTTGCGGTGGTCTTATGGAGAGTGATGCCAGAATATTACTAGCGGGCGTTGGTTTTAGTCGCGATAATGTATTTCGTCTTGGCCACATGCTTAGTGGCGGTGAGAAGATGAAGTTAGCCATGCTTATTGTTAGTCACCAGGCGGCGCACCCTTTTTTACTGCTCGATGAGCCTGATAATCACCTCGACCTTGAGTCAAAACTTATGCTGGCCCAAGCGCTTAATCAATACCCTGGAGGCTTTATTCTCGTTAGCCATGATGAGGACTTCGTTCGTGAATCAGGGGTTCAGATGCAAATCGATATTTAACTTGTATAACTGCCATCTAGAAACGAACTATATCGTCCATGGGATTAAACGAGCTATCTGCCATGGGCGGTATGCCCTCTTTCACCCCACGGAAATAACTATTTATACACCATATTCCTTGGGTTTCTCCTATAGTCAGGAAAACGACCCATTGGGTCGTTTTGTCGTGTCCACGGTTAGAGCAATATCGCCTAACTTCAATGCTGGTAAGTACTTCTTAAATTTGCTATTACTGGTCTAAGGACAAAAACGAGAATGATTGCGGCAGAAAAACGACCCAATCGCTCGATATTAAATTGTTAAATGCCACTAAACATCAACATTAGGAGTAATAAATGGCAAAAGTAGTAAGCTTTATTAATTTGAAAGGTGGAGTTGGTAAAACCACTACAACAGTTAATATTGCAGCCAATCTTGCTGATGATGGATATAAAGTCTTAGTAATAGATTTAGACCCACAGACAAATGCAACCGTTTCACTAATCAATCAGGAAGAATGGCAAGAGTGCCATGATAGCGGACAGACTTTATATCATTTGTTCAATGACATGCTAAAAGGTGAAGACAGATTTGATATAAATGATGCAGTAATTCAAAATGTTGGTGGTTTAAATGACTTAGATCTAATTCCTTCAAGCATTCATTTGGTAGAAATTCAAGATGATATACCTGATATGGACAACAAGGCATATGTAAGCCATGTTGATGTCTTGGGGAACACAATCGAGAGCATTAAAAACGACTATGACTTTATTCTCATAGATTGCCCGCCAAACCTTGGAGCCATAACATTAAACGGAATTAGCATAAGCGATTATTACGTTGTTCCAACTGTCCCAGATATTCTGTCAAAGATTGGTATCAGCTTAATATTGAATAGAATTAATAATTTCAAAAAGAGAAAGCATAGCTGCAAAATTGATTTGGCTGGAATCATCTTTACTAAGGTAGACAATCGTACAAACTTACACAAATCGACGATGCGTGAGCTGCGGTCTGGTGATCATCGAGGAAGTGTCTTTGAATCCGAGTTTCCTCAAAGAATTTCTGTTGCTGAAGCGCCCGTCGATTCTAAGCCTTTCTTAACATCTCCAACTGCACGAGGAAAAGCAGATTTTCATGCTACAAAGCGTATAATTTCTTCACTAACTGAAGAGTTTTTATACCGTATTGGAGGTGATGAATGAGCAATATTACAAAGAAAGATATTGAAACGTTTGGGAAAGTCTTAGCCGAAATAGGTATAGCTCTAGAAGAGAACCCTAGCATCCTACTTGATGTACTTATCAGCACAAACAAAAGTGCTAAACCAAAAGAAGACAAGGAAGAAGTTGGCGACAAGGCAAAAACCCTAAACATCTTCGATGAATTTAAAGATAAAAAGAAAAGCGAAATTGAATCTGAGCTATCATCCTTTAACAAGGAAGAGTTAAAGTTCATAATCAAGAGTTTCAGTTTAGGAAACACGAAACTGAATTCAGTTCCTAAATTAGCCGAATTCATTGCTGATCAAGTTTCTAAACGAACAAAGGATGTCTTTATCAACCAAGAATAAGCATTTAACAATTGCGTCCAGGCGACCGCCTTCGGCGGCGCCTGACGCAAGCGTTAGTTGTTATTCGTTTGCGAAAATATTTCACCATATTGTCGAATTTAGGTCGGTCTAATCGACTATCCATTGACGCCATATTATGGGCCGGACTGTTTAGTTTTTAACCATTCAATGGAGTCGATATGAAAATTGTTATTGAAACAGAAGTACAAGCACCACTGGCCACTGTTTGGGATACTTGGGTCACTCCCAATGATATAACAAACTGGAACTTTGCTATAGACGATTGGTGTTGTCCTAGAGCAGAGGTAAATCTGGAAGTTGGTGGTAATTTCAATTACAGGATGGAAGCAAAAGACAGCTCGAAGGGATTCGATTTTGAAGGTACATTTACCAAAATTGAATCAAACGAATCGATTCATTTTAAGCTTGGTGATAACCGTGTTGTGATAGTTGAGTTCATAGAAACAATCAATGGCGTTTAGGTCGTAGAAACCTTTGAGGCATAAGATGAGAATTCCGCTGAGCAGCAAAAACAAGGTTGGCAAAGTCTCCTCCACAACTTCAAAAAACACGTTGAAAACAAAAGCAACTAACAAGGTGCTGCTGACAAACAAATTTACCGCCGAGCGCGGCGGTCGCGACCGCATCAGCTAGCCACTACGAGCCGAAAGTTCACACTAGCCTTGGCAATATAACCAAAAAAGCGAGCCTCTAAGGGGCTCGCTTTTTTTAGATAAGTGCTAGAACCTAGCTGCTGCCGGTTTTGGCGCGCCGTGTTCTCCAGCGGTTATTCCTTCTTGCCGGGCCTTTCGCTTGGGGTGACTCGCCATCGCGCCCTTTGGGTTTATTAGCACCGCCTTGCTCTTTACCTTGCTGCGGCGCTTTACCCTGCTTCGGCGCACTCGCCGCTTTTTTTGCGTGCGAAAGCTTCTTTTTCACTGCTTGCTTAGCGGTGTTGCCTGGCTGCTCAGCTTTGGCTGCTTTCGGCTTTTTGGGTTTTTTAGGCTTTTTCGGCGCCCGCAATGTGCTTGGTGCCACCTCATTCGTGGGCTCAAAACCCGTGATGGTTTGCCGTGGCAATAATTCTTGAATAAGGTTTTCAATGCCGTTTAAGTCTTTTGCTTCATCGGCTGTGACAAATGAGATAGCCAACCCTGAGGCCCCTGCCCGACCGGTTCGTCCGATACGGTGAACATAGTCTTCGGCAACATTGGGCAAGTCAAAGTTGATCACACAAGGAAGCTGGTCAATATCAATGCCGCGCGCGGCGATATCGGTGGCCACCAGAACTTTAATACTGCCGTCTTTAAATCCGGCCAACGCTTTGGTTCTGGCGCCTTGGCTCTTGTTGCCATGAATCGCGGCAGAGTGAATGCCACGCTTTTCCAAATTAGTGGCAATGCGATTCGCGCCATGCTTGGTGCGGCTAAACACCAACACCTGCTGCCAATCATTTTCTTTAATTAAATGACTTAGCAGCGCTGTTTTACGCGATTTATCCACTGGGTAAACCCACTGCTCTATGGTTTTTGCCGTGGTATTGGCAGGCACCACAGAAATCTCTAGCGGCTGGTGGACTATGGTTTTCGCCAATTCACGGATCTCGTCCGAGAAGGTCGCCGAGTACAGGAGGTTTTGTCGTTTCGGCGGCAATAACTTAATAATGCGGCGAATATCGTGGATAAAGCCCATATCTAACATGCGGTCGGCTTCATCAAGCACCAGCATTTCCAGTTGCTCAAATTTAATGGCATTTTGCTGATACAAATCCATTAACCGTCCGGGCGTGGCCACGAGAATATCGGCCCCGCGACGCAGTTGCATCATTTGCGGGTTAATTTTAACGCCGCCAAAGGCCACGCAATAGCTCAGCGCTAACTCTTTACCATACGTGGCGACACTGGCGCCGACCTGAGCGGCCAGCTCACGGGTAGGAGCAAGCACTAAAGCTCGCACGTTATTACCGCGAGCACGCTGCCCTTTACTTAATATTTCTAGCATCGGCAAGGTAAAACCCGCCGTTTTACCGGTGCCAGTTTGCGCTGCGGCCATCACATCGTGGCCGGATAAAACCGCAGGAATGCCTTGCGCCTGTATTGGTGAAGGATGCTGGTAGCCTTGGCGTTCGATCGCTTGAAGTAGTTTAGGTTGTAGTTTTAAGTCACTGAATTGGATGGTGTCTTCGGTTTTGATGGTGTTGTTCGCTGATGGTACTTGCTGTTCGGTCATATAAACTCGGTATACATGGCGAAACAAGCTTAAACCCGATTGCATCACCAAAAAATTAAAAAGGCGTAGCGACTTGCTACACAGGCGTAAAGAGCGTCAGCGCAATGGCGCCTCAAGGTATGCTCTTTACTGATCACGCTGCCATCATAACACACTCTGGGGTAATACAGTGCATGGCAAAAAAAGAAAGCGTAGATCCGGTGCTCGCTCCCGTTGGCATTTCCCCTACTCACTTGTAACTGAGCATCAGTGCAGCCATAAAAAAACCCGCTCAAGGCGGGTTTTTAGTCACTCACTAGCAGAGCTTACCAACCGGTTTTCTCTTTTAGTGCGTTGCCAATTTCAGCAAGTGAACGTACAGTTTGTACGCCCGCTGCTTCTAAGGCTGCAAATTTCTCGTCAGCAGTACCTTTACCGCCTGCGATAATCGCACCAGCGTGACCCATACGTTTGCCTGGAGGTGCAGTTACACCGGCAATGTATGAAACAACGGGCTTAGTGACGTTGTCTTTGATGTACGCAGCCGCTTCTTCTTCAGCTGTACCGCCGATCTCACCGATCATTACGATAGCTTCGGTTTGCGGATCTTTTTCGAACATCTCTAGTACGTCGATGAAGTTAGTACCAGGAATTGGGTCACCACCGATACCAACACATGAAGATTGACCAAAGCCAGCGTCAGTTGTTTGCTTAACGGCTTCATAAGTCAAAGTACCAGAACGTGATACGATGCCCACTTTACCAGGCTTGTGGATGTGACCAGGCATGATACCAATCTTAGACTCACCCGGAGTGATTACACCTGGGCAGTTAGGACCAATCATACGCACGCCAGTTTCATCAAGCTTAACTTTAACGTCAACCATGTCTAGCGTTGGGATACCTTCAGTGATACAAACGATTAGCTCGATGCCCGCATCGATCGCTTCTAGGATTGCATCTTTACAGAAAGGCGCTGGTACGTAGATAACAGAAGCCGTTGCGCCTGTTTCTTCAACAGCGTCACGTACAGTGTTAAATACCGGCAGACCTAGGTGCGTTTGACCACCTTTACCTGGTGATACACCACCAACCATCTGCGTACCGTATTCGATTGCTTGCTCAGAGTGGAACGTACCCTGACCACCAGTGAAACCTTGGCAGATTACCTTAGTGTCTTTATTAATTAGTACAGACATTATTTGCCCTCCGCAGCAGCAACAACTTTTTCAGCTGCGTCTGTTAGAGATTCTGCAGCAATGATGTCTAGACCTGAGTTAGCAAGAACGTCACGGCCTAGTTCAGCGTTAGTACCTTCAAGACGTACAACTACAGGTACGTTTACGCCAACTTCTTTAACCGCACCGATAATACCTTCTGCGATCATGTCACAACGTACGATACCGCCGAAGATGTTAACAAGTACTGCTTTAACATTGTCATCAGAAAGGATGATCTTAAATGCTTCAGCAACGCGCTCTTTAGTTGCACCGCCGCCCACATCTAGGAAGTTAGCTGGCTTGCCGCCGTGTAGGTTAACGATGTCCATAGTACCCATCGCAAGACCCGCACCATTTACCATGCAGCCTACAGTACCGTCTAGCGCTACGTAGTTTAGTTCCCACTGTGCTGCGTGTGCTTCACGCTCGTCTTCTTGCGAAGGATCGTGCATCGCGCGGATTTTAGGCTGACGATATAGTGCGTTGCCATCAACACCGATTTTACCGTCTAGGCAGTGTAGGTTGCCTTCGTCAGTGATAACCAGTGGGTTGATTTCAAGTAGCGCGAAATCGTGATCGATAAACATGTTGCCAAGACCCATGAAGATCTTAACGAACTGCTTAAGTTGAGTTGGGTTCAAGCCAAGTTTGAAAGCAAGCTCACGGCCTTGGTAAGCCTGAGGACCTACAAGTGGGTCGATCTCAGCTTTGTGGATAAGCTCTGGCGTTTCTTCAGCAACAGTTTCGATTTCAACACCGCCTTCGGTAGACGCCATGAAAACAACTTTACGTGAAGCGCGGTCGACAACAGCACCAAGGTAGAGTTCGTTTGCAATGTCAGTGCAGCTTTCAACAAGGATCTTTGCAACAGGCTGACCATTTTCGTCAGTTTGGAAAGTTACTAGGTTTTTACCTAGCCAGTTCTGTGCAAACTCTTTGATTTCTTGTTTGCTGTCAGCAAGTTTTACACCGCCCGCTTTACCACGGCCACCGGCGTGAACCTGACATTTAACAACCCATTTATCACCGCCGATTTTATCAGCAGCTTCAGCAGCTTCTTGAGGTGTGTCACATGCGTAACCTTCAGAAACTGGTAAACCATATTCGGCAAAAAGTTGTTTTGCCTGATACTCATGCAAATTCATGATGCTTTATCCAATTTTTTGTACTAAAAGAGCTGAATAAATATGCAATTTACCCAACCATCCCAAATTGCGCACCTAGTATAGATCCCATGGCTATGCTTGAAAACCCTAGTGGGACTAAAGGCGGCAAAAAAAAGCTGCGGCGCGGGCCACAGCTTAATTTTTATTCATTCTCGATGTTTATACATCAAGTAGAAGACGTGTTGGATCTTCTAACATCTCTTTAATGGTCACTAAGAAGCCAACAGACTCTTTACCATCGATTTGGCGGTGGTCATAAGACAGGGCCAAATACATCATAGGTAGAATCTCAACTTTGCCATTCACCGCCATAGGACGTTCTTGGATTTTGTGCATACCCAAGATTGAAGACTGTGGCAAGTTGATGATTGGCGTTGATAGTAGTGAGCCAAATACACCACCGTTGGTGATAGTGAAGTTACCACCGGTCATGTCTTCAACCGTTAGCTTACCATCACGGCCTTTAAGCGCTAGTTCGCGAATACCGGCTTCGATTTCTGCAACCGACAGCTTGTCACAATCGCGTAGTACTGGCGTTACCAAGCCACGCGGTGTTGATACCGCAATGCTGATATCGAAGTAGTTGTGATAAACGATGTCGTCGCCATCGATTGATGCGTTCACATCTGGGAAGCGTTTAAGCGCTTCTACTACCGCTTTAACATAGAACGACATGAAGCCTAAACGGATGCCATGGCGCTCTTCAAAGGCGTCTTTGTATTGCTTACGAAGGTCCATGATTGGCTTCATGTTCACTTCGTTAAAGGTGGTCAACATCGCCGTTGAGTTTTTCGCTTCAAGTAGGCGGTTAGCGATGGTCTTACGCAAACGTGTCATCGGTACGCGTTTTTGCGTGCGGTTACCCACAGGCGCTGACTGAGCATCATCGGCTTTGCTTTCTTGCTTAGCCGGCGCTTGCTTAAGGAACTTGTCTACGTCTTCTTTAGTAACACGACCGTTTTTGCCTGAACCTTTGATTTTTGACGCATCTAGGCCTTTTTCAGCAATGAGGCGGCGTACTGAGGGAGTCAATGCATCACTGGCACTGTCATCACCACTTTGCTCGGCAGCCGGAGCAGACTCTTCTTTGCTACCGCCAGCAGCTTTAGCGCCTACTTTCACTTTACCGATAACTTGCTCGGCTGTGACCGTATCGCCTTCACCGTGAACGTGCTCGCCCATGACACCGTCATCCGGGGCTACCACTTCAAGTACAACTTTGTCAGTTTCGATATCAACCAAGTTCTGGTCGCGGCTTACCGCTTCACCTGGTTGCACATGCCATGTTGCGATGGTGGCATCGGCAACAGATTCAGGAAGTACAGGTACTTTAATATCCACTTCTTTACCTTCGGAAGCACCGCTGTCTTTGGCTGGTGCTGAATCAGCTTTTTCTTCACTTTTAGCGTTATCGTCGCTGCTGTTCTCATCAGCAGCAGGCGCATCGTCGGCTTCGCCAACAATGGCTAGCACTTGCTCAGCAAGTACCGTTGCGCCTTCTTGCTCTTTAATCTCGCTGATCACACCGTCTGCCGGCGCCGCTACTTCAAGTACGACTTTATCGGTTTCGATGTCTACGAGGTTCTGGTCACGACTTACTTTGTCGCCAACACTGACATGCCAAGTTGCAACGGTGGCGTCTGCAACTGACTCAGGAAGAACAGGAACCTTGATTTCTGTGGTCATCTCTTATCCCTTATTTTTTAATGGTAAGCGCGTCAGCGACTAACGCTTGTTGTTCTTTAGTATGTACTGACATGTAACCACATGCCGGTGACGCGGACGCGTTACGTCCTGCATAAGTTAGGTTTGCACCTTGTGGAATTGCCTGCCAGAAATGGTGCTGCGAGCAGTACCATGCACCCTGGTTTTGTGGCTCTTCCTGACACCATACGAAATCTTTCACATGGCTGTAGCGTTCGATAATGTCAGCCATTTCCTGATGCGGGAATGGGTAAAGCTGCTCAACACGCACGATGGCAATGTTATCCAGCTCTTGCTTACGACGCTCTTGCAGCAGCTCGTAGTAAACTTTACCGCTACAGAACACCACGCGCTCAACGTTTTTAGCATCAATATCATCGATTTCGTCGATCATATTGTGGAATACGCCTTCAGATAACTCTTCTAGCGTAGAAACGGCTAACGGGTGACGCAACAATGATTTCGGGGTCATTACAATCAGTGGACGACGTAGTGGACGCACTGATTGACGACGCAACATAGCGTAAACCTGCGCTGGCGTTGACGGCACACACACTTGCATGTTGTGGTCTGCACATAGCTGCAAGAAACGCTCTAGGCGGGCTGAGCTGTGCTCTGGGCCTTGACCTTCGTAGCCATGAGGTAGCAAACAGGTTAAGCCGCATAAACGACCCCATTTTTGTTCGCCTGAGCTTAGGAATTGGTCAAATACTACCTGCGCACCATTGGCGAAATCACCAAACTGCGCTTCCCACATCACCAGTGATGTTGGCTCGGCGGTGGCGTAACCATATTCAAACGCGAGCACGGCTTCTTCCGAGAGCACCGAGTCGTACACTTCAAATTTACCCTGGTCTTCTTTGATGTGTTGCAGCGGTAAATAGGTGGATGCATCTTCTTGATTATGCACCACAGCATGACGGTGGAAGAAGGTACCACGGCCTGAGTCTTGGCCGGTTAGACGAATGTCTGTGCCCTGCTCAACCATAGTGGCATATGCAAGGGTCTCAGCCATACCCCAGTCGAGTTTTTTCTCGCCGGCGGCCATCGCTTTGCGGTCGTCGTAAATCTTTTTAACCCGTGATTGTGCTTGGTGATCTTCTGGGTAAGAAGCCACCTTTTCGCCAAGCTCTTTAAGCTTTTCAACTGGAATATGAGTTTCATACTCGGTATCCCAGTCATGGCCCACGAATTTAGACCAATCAGATGAGTGCTTGGTTTCTGGCTCGATTTCTTCAACCACGCAGTTGCCTTCGTCTAGGCCATTGCGATAGTCATCAGCAAGCTTTTTGATCTCTTTTTCACTCAAGACGCCTTCGCTAACCAGCTGATCAGCATAGATTTGGCGCGGCACTGGGTGCTTTTTGATCTTTTTGTACATCAACGGTTGCGTGGCGCTTGGCTCATCCGCTTCGTTGTGTCCATGACGGCGGTAACACACTAAATCAATAACCACGTCGCGTTTGAACTGATTACGGAAATCAAGTGCAATTTGCGTCACTAAGGCAACCGCTTCAGGGTCGTCGGAGTTAACGTGGAAAATCGGTGACTGCACCATTTTAGCAATGTCGGTACAGTAATCAGTAGAACGTGTGTCGTCTTGCTTAGACGTGGTGAAACCAACTTGGTTATTGACCACGATGCGCACACTGCCGCCTACTTTAAAGGCGTTAGTTTGCGACATATTGAAGGTTTCTTGCACACACCCCTGGCCGGCGATGGCCGAGTCACCGTGAATGGTGATAGGCAGTGCTTTCGAACCACTTTCACAATCTAAACGATCAAGACGAGCGCGTACCGAGCCCATCACCACTGGATTAACAATCTCTAGGTGCGAGGGGTTAAATGCCAAGGCCATGTGTACGCTGCCGCCTTCAGTGGCGAAGTCTGATGAGTAACCCATATGGTATTTCACATCACCAGAGCCCAGCGTGTCATCGTGTTTACCAGCAAACTCATCGAACAGCGCCGATGGGTTTTTACCTAGTACGTTCACTAACACATTTAGACGACCACGGTGGGCCATACCAATAACCGCTTCTTGTTGACCACTTTCACCGGCGCGGTGAATCAGCTCTTTAAGCATTGGCACTAAGGCGTCGCCACCTTCCAATGAGAAGCGTTTGGCACCTGGGAATTTCGAGCCTAGGTACTTTTCAAGACCATCGGCCGCAATCAAGCCTTTAAGAATGCGCTGCTTGGTTTTGCTATCGAATTGAGGGCGTGCTTGAACCGATTCTAAGCGTTGCTGTAGCCAACGTTTTTCTTCGGTAGATGTGATGTGCATGTACTCGGCACCGATGGAACCACAATAGGTTGCCTTCAATGCTTTGTATAAGTCACCCAGTTTCATCATTTCGCCGCCGGCGGCAAACGAACCTACATAAAACTCAGTGTCAAAATCGTCTTCAGAAAGACCGTGGAAGTCTAACTCCAAATCGCGAACGCGTTCACGTTTCCAAATCCCGAGTGGGTCAAGATTCGCGTTTTGGTGACCACGGAATCGAAAAGCATTTATTAGTTGCAATACTTTGATCTGTTTGGGGTCACCCTGACCACCTTCTGCAACAACTACTTCGCGATGTTTATTTTTTGCCAGCTTGGCGAACTCAGCTCTTACTTGTGAATGCTTAGTTTCTACATCCACCCCTTCCACTTTGGGAAGTTGCTCGAACACTTCACGCCATTCTTCTGGCACTGAAGTCACATCATCAAGATATGCTTCATAAAGCTCCTCAACATAGGCAACGTTACCGCCGTACAGATGAGAAGACTCTAGCCATGCCTTCATCACACCATCGTGCATTTATAAGCCCTTTTATCTAGCGCAGAATTTACATTGTCTGACTTACTTAAAACTCAAGTAAGTGATCGAAGAATGGCCAGACAGACGTCCAGCCATTCTTAGTTCTATTATGCCCTTAAACGGAACGATTAAGAAGCATTGATTTGATTTGCCCAATCGCTTTGGTCGGATTCAAACCTTTCGGACATACATTGACACAGTTCATGATATTGTGACAACGGAATACGCTGAATGCATCGTCTAAATCTGCCAAGCGCTCATCGGTGGCGGTATCTCGGCTATCCGCTAAGAAGCGGTAAGCGTGTAATAGGCCGGCCGGGCCGATAAATTTGTCTGGATTCCACCAGAAACTTGGGCATGATGTTGAACAACATGCACAAAGAATACATTCGTATAGCCCATCTAGCTTTTCACGATCTTCAATCGACTGCAAACGCTCACCCGCTGGAGGCGTATCATTAATGAGATACGGCTTCACTTTCTCGTACTGAGTGTAGAATTGCGACATGTCGATTACAAGGTCACGAATAACCGGTAAACCCGGTAGTGGACGAATCACTACCTTGCCCTTGCCGTTTGTCTGCAATGCAGAAATTGGCGTAATACAGGCAAGGCCATTTTTACCATTCATGTTCACACCATCGGAGCCACATACCCCTTCACGGCAGGAACGACGAAATGCCAGGCTTGGATCTTGCTCTTTTAACATCAGCAGTGCGTCAAGCACCATCATGTCACGACCTTCTTCCACCTCAAGGGTGTAGTCTTTCATGAATGGCGCATCATCCACGTCTGGATTGTAACGATAAACAGATAATTCTAAAGTTGCCATCGTCATCTCTCCTAGTAAGTACGAGCTTTAGGTGGGAACGCTTCACGAAGCTTAGGTGCATAGTTTACATCACGCTTAGACATTTCTTCTGTCTCGGGGTTGTAAACACTGTGGCACAGCCAATTTTCGTCATCACGGTCCGGGTAGTCGAAGCGCGAGTGCGCACCACGGCTCTCAGTACGGAAATTCGCAGCAACCGCTGTTGAGTAAGCTGTTTCCATCAAGTTATCAAGCTCTAAACACTCGATACGTTGAGTGTTGAACTCGCTTGATTTGTCGTCCAAGCGGGCATGCTGAAGACGCTCGCGAATTTCTTTAAGCTCTTTAAGACCCGTTGCCATTGAATCCCCTTCACGGAATACCGAGAAGTTAAGCTGCATACATTGCTGTAGGTCTTTTTTGATTTGCACTGGGTCTTCGCCCTGGCCTTCTTTTGATGTTTCCCAACGGTTGAAACGTGCCAATGCACCTTCAATGTTGTCGCTTGAAGCATCACGTTGCGCTTGGTAATCGTTCAAGTAAACACCTAGGTAGTTACCTGCTGCACGACCAAATACAACCAAATCAAGTAGAGAGTTACCACCTAGGCGGTTAGCACCGTGTACAGATACACAAGCGATTTCACCGACTGCGAATAGACCTTCTACTAGCGTATCGTTGCCTTGGGCATCAACGCTTAGCACTTGGCCGTTCACATTAGTTGGTACACCACCCATCATGTAGTGACAGGTTGGAATAACTGGAATTGGCTCTTTCGCTGGGTCAACGTGGGCGAAGGTTTTAGCTAGGTCACATACGCCAGGTAGACGTAGATTTAGCGTTTCCTCACCAAGGTGATCCAGTTTCAGTTTAATGTGCGGGCCCCATGGACCTTCACAACCACGACCTTCGCGGATTTCGGTCATCATTGAACGGGCAACTACGTCACGTGACGCTAAGTCTTTGGCATTAGGCGCATAACGCTCCATGAAGCGCTCGCCATCTTTGTTCAGAAGATAACCCCCTTCACCACGGCAACCTTCAGTTACCAGGGTTCCGGCACCGGCGATCCCGGTTGGGTGGAACTGCCACATTTCCATGTCTTGCATGGCTACGCCAGCACGTGTGGCCATACCCACGCCGTCACCCGTGTTGATGTGCGCGTTAGTGGTCGAGGCATAAATACGCCCTGCACCACCGGTGGCAAGCACAACCACTTTCGATTTGAAGTAAACCACTTCACCAGACTCGATGTCGATAGCTGTACAACCCACTACCGCGCCGTCGTCGTTTTTAACAAGGTCCAGTGCATACCACTCAGAATATACATTGGTTTTGTTCTTTACGTTTTGCTGATATAAGCAGTGCAGCAAGGCGTGACCGGTACGGTCCGCTGCAGCCGCTGTACGCGCTGCTTGCTCGCCGCCGAAGTTTTTCGACTGACCACCGAATGGGCGCTGATATACGCGGCCGTTCTCAAAGCGTGAGAAAGGCAAGCCCATGTTTTCAAGCTCGGTGATTGCCTCTGGGCCAGTTTTACACATGTACTCAATGGCGTCTTGGTCACCGATGTAGTCGGAGCCCTTAACGGTATCGTACATGTGCCATTCCCAGTTATCCTCGTGCGAGTTACCTAGTGCTACGGTAATACCACCCTGAGCCGACACGGTGTGTGAACGGGTTGGGAAAACCTTGGAAATAAGCGCACAAGACTTGCCTGATTCAGTGATTGCTAACGCTGCGCGCATACCTGCACCGCCAGCGCCAACCACTACTGCGTCAAATTCGCGAACTGAATATTTCACTTAAACACCCCATAGAACAAACAGGCCAACTACTACGTAAGATAGGGCCATAAGGTTTAATACGAAGCCAAGAAACGCGCGTAGTTTGGCGTTCTTTACATAGTCGGTCAGCACCTGCCATAGGCCGATGCGTGCGTGCACCATAATGCACGCAAGGGCGATTAGGGTATATACCTTCATCGCGAAGTTACCGAATAACCCCGACCATGCTTCATAGGTTAATGCTGGAGTGCATAGCAGATAACCAATAATAAATAGTGCATAAGAGCTGATGATAAGTGCCGTCGCTCGTAGCGATACGAAATCCTGAACACCATCACGCTTTAAAGATGCTTGATTTAAGACCATAGCCAAACTCCCGCCAATACGGCAACAATCACCCACAATACAAAGCCGATTTTAGCGGTTGCATTGCCTGAATCTAATTCTTTCCACGGACCCAAGTCTTGGATTAAGTGGCGTACACCTGCGATGAAGTGATACGAGAGAACGGTGAGGGTACCCCAGGCGATAAATTTGGCAACAAACCCGGTTAACAGGCTTTTGACAAATTCAAATCCTTCCGGAGAAGACAGTGACACAGCCCATGCCCAGATAACAAAGGTCAAGGCAAAGAACATTGCGACACCGGTGACGCGGTGCAGAATTGATGCTTTGGCCGTTGCTGGCATAGAGATGGTCGTTAGATCGAGATTTACAGGTCTTTGCTTTTTCACAGTTACTTGCCCATCTTGCTCACATTGATAAATAGAGCCATCTACATTGTTGTTATAACCATTTATGCAATCACTGCATAAATGCGCTCACATAAATAAACCCACAGACGCGAAAAAAGATCACTTTATTTGTTCAATTTTAAAGCGAAATTTCACGTGTTTGTCATAAACGGTTTACTCAAAGACGTTACGGTATTGAACCCCTGACAGTATATAAGTCTGCAGCGGATATTACAATTCTTGTTTAGTCACGGAGGTTTGCGAATTAGCCATTGGTATAATATTTAATCTTTGCAGAATATTTATTATACACAAATGCATTAAAATTGACTTTCTACCCCTCTTGTACGTTAGAATGATCGGAATTTGCTTAACATTAGTATCACGCATAACAGCTTTAGCTTGTTATTCTTATAGGAGATAATTAGATGGCAGATAAGAAAGCCACTGTCCATATTGATGGACAAGACCCGATTGAACTTCCCATTTACGAAGGTACTGCGGGTCAAGACGTTATCGACGTCCGTACCTTAGGCGCACACGGCTACTTCACCTACGACCCAGGGTTCATGTCGACTGGCTCTTGTGACTCATCTATCACCTACATCGACGGTGGTAAAGGCGTATTGCTACACCGTGGTTACCCCATTGATCAGCTTGCTGAACAATCTAACTACGTCGAACTTTGCTACTTACTGCTTAACGGCGAATTACCGTCAGAAGCAGAGCTTGAAGAATTCTCTAAGTCAATCACTCTAAGCACTATGGTGCACGAGAAAGTGGCGGCCTTCTTCCAAGGTTTCCGCGTTGATGCTCACCCAATGGCGATGCTATGTGGTGTGGTTGGTGCAATGTCTTCTTTCTATCACCAAGACTTAGATATCTCAGACCCAGCACAGCGTAAGCGCAGTGCCACTCGCCTAGTTGCGAAGCTGCCGACTATCGCAGCAATGGCGTACAAGTACACCATTGGCCAACCGTTCGTTTACCCACGTAACGACCTGAGCTATGCAGAGAACTTCTTACACATGATGTTCTCAGTGCCTTCTGAAGATTACCAAGTAAATCCTGTGCTTGCTAAAGCCATGGACCGTATCTTCATGTTGCACGCTGACCACGAGCAAAACGCATCAACTTCAACGGTACGTATTGCTGGTTCATCTGGTGCTAACCCTTATGCATGTATCGCAGCGGGTATCGCATCACTTTGGGGCCCTGCGCACGGTGGTGCTAACGAAGCATGTTTGAACATGCTACAAGAGATCGGCTCAGTTGATCGCATTGACGAATACATCGCTAAAGCGAAAGATAAGAACGACCCGTTCCGCCTAATGGGCTTCGGTCACCGTGTTTACAAAAACTTCGACCCACGTGCCACGGTAATGCGTGACACCTGCCACGAAGTATTGAAAGAGCTAAACATCGAAGATCCACTTCTAGATGTTGCTATGCGCCTAGAGCAAATTGCTCTTGAAGACCCTTACTTCGTTGAGAAGAAACTATACCCGAACGTAGACTTCTACTCTGGTATCATTCTTAAGGCGATCGGTATCCCAACCAGCATGTTCACCGTTATTTTCGCTATGTCGCGTACTGTCGGTTGGATCTCGCACTGGGATGAAATGCTGTCTCAACCTGGTCACAAGATCAGCCGTCCACGTCAGCTATACAAAGGCGCAACGAAGCGCGATTACGTCGCTCAAGACAAGCGTTAAGCAACGCGTTTTAGAGTTGAAAAAGGTCGCTCCCAAGCGGCCTTTTTTATTGCCATTTCAGCCTAGTTCTCTACAATGGCGGCATTTGTACAGCCAGCTTTACTAACCATGTTTGATATAGACGCAATACGCCAAGATTTCCCTGCCCTGACTCAACATGGTGACACCGAACGTGTTTATTTTGATTCGGCCGCAACGGCGCACAAACCACGCTGTGTGATTGACACCTTGACGCGCTTTTACAGCCAAGAAAACGCCAACGTGCATCGCGGCGCACACCAATTAAGTCAGCAAGCAACCAGCCGTTATGAGCACGCTCGCCAGCAAGTGGCCGAATTTATCGGCTGTCAGCATAACGAACTGGTATGGACCAAAGGGGCCACCGAGGCTATTAACTTGGTTGCCTATGGGCTGACGGCGCAGCTACAACCCAAAGACGTGATTTTAATTACCGAGCTTGAGCACCACGCCAACATCGTACCCTGGCAGCAGCTGGCGAGGCGCACCGGTGCAACATTGATGGCCGTCCCAGTCACCCCGGCTGGTCTACTCGATATCGCTCAAGCGGAGCAAATGATTGCCCAGTATCGACCCAAGGTATTTGCCCTGGCTCATGTTTCTAATGCTCTTGGCAACATTAACCCCGTTAAAGCGCTACTCAGTCAGGCCAAGCAACAAGGTGCTTGGACCTTGGTTGATGGTGCCCAGTCGCTGCTGCATTTGCGCCCACAAATGGCCGACTTGGGCTGCGACTTTTTCGTGTTTTCGGCGCATAAATGTCTTGGCCCTACCGGCCTTGGCGGACTGTTCGGGCGCTTTAGTTGTCTTCAGCAACTCGATGTTTTTCAAACTGGCGGCGAAATGGTCGCTAAAGTACGTATCGAGCATACCGAATTTAACCCGCCCCCGAGTAAGTTTGAAACCGGCACGCCGAATATCAGTGCGGTGCTTGGCTTTGCTGCCGCCATTGAGTATTTAAATAACCTTGATAGCGCCGCCCTAGCTGCGCACGAGCGTAGCTTAATGCAGTATTTAGTGGCGCACTTAAGCGACATTGAGTCGGTGTCCTTGATTGGCGACATGCAGCATAATGTCGGTACCGTCAGCTTTTATGTACAATCAGAGCACCCCTATGACATTGCCACCTTACTCGATATGGAAGGCATTGCCCTGCGTCATGGCCACCACTGCGCGCAGCCATTAATGCACGCGTTAGGGGTCAATGGTACGGTGAGAGTCAGCTTGGCGTTTTACAATACCTTTGCAGAAATCGACCACTTTATCAGTGCACTACGTAATACCTTGGAGATGATGGCACCATGAGTTATCGCAATTACCCAGAGCTAAAACAGGCTTTTCAAGCCCTTCACGGCTGGCAACAACGTTATCGTGAGCTGATGCTGTTGGGAAAAAGCTTGCCAGTCCTCGCCAATGAGCTCAAAGTCGATGAAGCTAAGGTTTCCGGCTGTGAAAGTAATGTCTGGTTGTATATCGACTTCACTCCCCAAGAAGATAAGCTGGTTGTGGTGGCCGATTCTGACACTCGCATTGTTAAAGGATTACTGGCGTTGATTCTCATGATGTACAACGGTAAAACCCCGCAACAAGCAGCGGCCCTTGACGCCGAACAAGAGTTCGAGGAGTTAGGGTTGATGCGCCACCTTAGCCCCTCGCGCGGTAATGGCATTCGCGCCATTGTCAGCGCGATTAACCAATTTGCCAAAAGCCACTGTTAACCCTGGCTTTGCTCACTCAAACGTTGGCGCTTATTTAAGTATTTGCGTACTGCTTTGGCCGCTGCGAAAAAGCCAAAGCTGCCGGTCACCATGGTTGCCGATCCAAAGCCATTAGCACAGTCCATATTCATCGTTGAATCGGCCCCTTGCTTAGCTCGACATACCTGTCCATGACCATCGGGATAGACCAACTGCTCGGTGGAATACACACAATCGACATCAAACTTACGCTTCGGATTGTTGCTAAAATTATATTGTTTGCGCAGTAAATAGCGAACCTTGGCCAATAACGGATCGTGGGTGGTTTTGGCGACATCGCCAAATTTTATCTCACTGGGGTCGGTTTGCCCTCCCGCGCCGCCGGTGGTGATAATAGGTAACTTATTGCGTCTGCAATGGGCAATCAAGGCCGCCTTTTCCTTCACCGCATCAATGGCATCGATGACGTAGTCAAAGCCTTGAATGTGTTCGCGAATGTTATCCATAGTGATGAAATCATCAATCACATGCACGGTGATCTGTGGATTGATAAGCTGGCAACGCGCTTTCATGGCTTCCACTTTGGCTTCGCCCACCGATTGCGAATGCGCATGAATTTGCCGGTTACTGTTGGTAACGCATATATCATCGAGGTCGATAAGGGTGAGCTGCCCTACTCCGGTACGCGCCAGCGCCTCGGCTACCCAACTGCCGACCCCGCCAATGCCGATGACACAGAAATGCGCCTGCTGCAGCCATTGGGTTTGCTGTTGTCCGTAAAGGCGGCTGATACCACCGAAGCGAAGTTGATAATCATCTTGTGTCATTGTCTCTACCAATTTAACTGCCAAGGTTGGTTGTCACAAAAGCTTAAAAGTGTATTTAGCTGTGCTGCATGCTGTCCTTCTTGCATCGGCGCACAAAAACAATAATGCTGGTCGCGATATTGAAAACGCAGCGCGTACGCATGTAAATAGGTGCGATCGCTGGCCTCGGCGCCATACAGGGTATCGCCCAGAATTGGTGCCGATAATGACTTCATGGCAACACGGAGCTGATGTGTTTTGCCACTGAAAGGCTTTAACACCATGCCCCTTAGTCCCGGTGCCAGCGAGTAGCTATAAAATCGGGTAATGGCCGGGTTTTCCTGGGTTTTAAGTAGCTTGAAAGCGCCGCGCCGGGCTTTGCCCATGTCACCTTTGATCCACCCCTGCTTCTTTTTCGGTTTTGCCGTACAGAGCGCCATATAGAATTTATCTACTTCATGGGCACTGAACATCGCCGTGAATGTCGCCGCCGCCGCGCTGCTTTTTGGTAGCAGCACTAAACCTGAGGTCACCTTATCAAGGCGATGTACGGGGTAGTACTTAGTGTTCAATTGCTGCTGGGCTATGCCCACCAGCCCCGGCTCGTTACCCTGCGAGTGAAAATTCATCCCCGCCGGTTTATATACAACGGTGAAATCGCTGTGATCACTGATGACTGTGAGGGTACTCATTGAAGTGCGCTTATCACTCGCGCTAGGTCTTCTTCGGTATCCACTCCCGCAGCGGGCACCTGTTTGGCTTCGGCCACGTTAATGGTGAAGCCATGATAAAGCACACGTAATTGCTCCAGCGACTCCAGTTGCTCTAAAGGAGATGGCGCCAAGCCAATATATTCATTAATAAAACCTGCGCGATAGGCATAGATACCGATATGGCGTTGCATGTGGCGAATGTCTAACTCGCAGCTTTTTGTTAGTAACGCATCGCGATGATAAGGGATCGGCGCGCGGGAAAAATAAAGCGCTTGCTGTGCGGTGTTACTCACCACCTTTACTGCATTGGGATTGAGCGCCTCTTCGCGGTCTGTAATCGCCGTCGACAGGGTGGCCATCGGGGCGTCGTTACCACTGAGCAATTGCGCCACTTGGGCGACATTTTCTGGCGCTAGTAACGGCTCATCGCCTTGCACATTAACCACCAGCGTGTCGTCATCTAGCGCTAGCTTAGCTACGACCTCGGCTAAACGCTCTGTGCCAGATTGGTGGTCTTCCCGGGTCATCACCACGGGGGCACCGAAGCCCTCGCACACGGTCGCCACATCAACGTGATCGGTGGCCACATAAACCGCCGTCGCGCCAGATAACACCGCACGCTCATAGACGTGCTGAATCATTGGCTTGCCGGCTATATCAGCCAGCGGTTTGCCTGGTAAGCGTGTA
Organism: Pseudoalteromonas sp. CO325X; assembly: GCF_004208955.1. Taxonomy (NCBI): domain Bacteria; kingdom Pseudomonadati; phylum Pseudomonadota; class Gammaproteobacteria; order Alteromonadales; family Pseudoalteromonadaceae; genus Pseudoalteromonas; species Pseudoalteromonas sp. CO325X. The sequence continues at coordinate 248,123 of NZ_SGPG01000022.1, read as the reverse complement.
GAGGCATAGCGTGCGGGAATAATAACTACGAATTCCACTGCTCAACCTCGTCACTGCTCAACTCTCGCGCTTCGTTTTCCAACAACACCGGAATGTCATCACGAATTGGGTAAGCCAGTTTCGCAGCGGTACTAATGAGTTCTTGGTTTTCTTTATCGTAGCGCAACTTTCCCTTACAAACTGGGCAGGCAATAATTTCTAAGAGCTTAGTATCGAACGCCATTTACAGCACCCCTTTACGTTTTAAAATAGTTGTTAATTGAGTTTCCAAAACCTGATTGGCCTTGGCATCTACGCGTAAATAATAACACTGCCGGTGAGCGAAAGTACGACATTTTACCGCATCTTTCTCTGTCATATAGACAGCCTGTTCGCCAAACTGGGTTAAATCCGATGCTTGATAATGATGATGGTCGCGATAATGCACGGCTTCACTAATTGCCACGCCAATTGCTTGCAGGCTCTGCTCAAAGCGCTCCGGATTGCCAATAGCACTGATGGCGACGCCCTTTGCAAACGGAGGCGATAGCGGCTGCTCATCGGCAACCCCATAAAGCCCGGATGAGGCTAACTGATAACTGGCTTGTCCTGCTTGCTCACCATTGTAGATCACCAAATCGACAGATTTTAGCCGCCCTTGCCCCTCGCGCAACGGCCCTGCGGGGAGCAGTAAGCCATTGCCAAAGCGCCGCGCGGCATCGACTATACATAATTCGATATCGCGCTCTAGCGCGTAATGCTGCAGGCCATCATCGCTGAGAATGACATCGACACTTTGTAGCGCCAGCAGCTTTTCTATGCTGGCCTTGCGATCGCCGCCAATCACCACCGCACATCCGCTGCGTTTGGCCAGCAGCACCGGCTCATCGCCACCTTGATGGGGCTCGGTATCCGCTGTGACCACAAAGGGCATCTCTGGGGGGTGGCTGCCATAGCCACGGGAAATAATACCAACGCGCTTGCCGTGTTGCTGCAGCAGCTCGGCCAGATAGAGTGTCATGGGCGTTTTACCGTTACCACCCACACTGATATTGCCCACGACAATCACCGGCACTGGCGCCCGGTAGGCCGCGAATAGACCCAAACGATAGCCTAGGCGACGAGCATGACTAATCAGCCAGTATAAGGCCGTTAACGGCAATAGCAGCACCGTAATCAGACTCAGTCGGCGAAACCAAGAGCGCTCTATCGCAGCGCCGATGCCGTTATCGGCGCGACTCATTGCCCCTCGCCTTGCTGCATTTTTGCCAGCGCCGCATAGGTGCCGTTGGCATTTAACAGTTCGCCATGGGTGCCCTGTTCAATAATTTGTCCATGGTCGAGCACATATATGCAATCTACTTGCTCTATGGTCGACAAACGGTGGGCGATAATAATCGCGGTTTTATCTTTCATCAGCGACTCAAGCGCTTGTTGGATTAACTTTTCCGACTCGGTATCAAGCGCTGAGGTGGCCTCATCAAGGATCAGTATCGGTGCATCTTTAACCAGAGCCCTGGCAATGGCAATACGCTGGCGCTGACCTCCAGAGAGCATGACACCGTCTTCACCAATCATGGTATTTAAGCCTTGCGGCAAGTCTTTAACAAACTCCCACACATGTGCTTTTTTAGCCACTTCGATAAGGGCTTGTTCGCTCAGCGGTTGTGCCAAGCCATACATAATATTGTTAGCAATAGTATCGTTAAATAGCACCACCTGTTGCGAGACAATAGCAAACTGTTGACGCAGGCTCGCCAGAGTTAGCTCATTGGTGGCAATACCATCGAGTTTAATCGCCGATGCCGGCTCAACGTCATAGTAGCGCGGTAATAAATTCGACAGCGTCGATTTACCCGAACCCGAACGCCCGACCAGGGCGATATTTTGCCCCGGAGTAATATCCAGTGACAATGACTTTAATACCGGCTCTGCAACATCGGGGTAATGGAAGGTCAAGTCGGTAATTTGAATATGCCCTTTGGCTTTTTCTAGTACTTGCGTGCCGGTGTCTTTTTCCTGTTCGGTATCAAGCACGGTGAAGATACTTTGCGCAGCGGCGATACCACGTTGCAGCTCGCTGTTTACGTTCGATAGCTGTTTCAGCGGGCGTAGCATCAGCATCATCGACGAGATCAGGCTGACAAAAGTCCCAGAAGTGATTGAGTTAAGCATGCTGGGCATGGAGATAAGCACTAAGATCACCGCCATAGATGAGGCAGCAAGAATTTGAATGACCGATACGCTCAGCGCTTTGGTGGCATCCATTTTCACCCGTTGCAGGCGGTTGATATTGTTAACATGGGCAAAGCGCTCGGTTTCCTGTTGCTGGCCATTAAAACCATGGATCACTTTGTGTCCTGAGAGCATCTGCTCTGAGCAACGGGTAACATCACCCATGGCATTTTGAATATTTTTGGAAATACGGCGAAAACGCTTAGACACCACAGTCACGATGATGGCAACAATCGGCGTGATCACTAAAAACACCAGCGACAGCTTCCAACTGGCAGCAAACATCACCACCAATAAAAACGCCACATACGCCCCTTCGCGCACCAGCACCAACAAGGCTTTGGTAATAGCCTGTTGCACCTGCTCGGTATCAAAGGTGATCTTTGAGATAAGCTCACCATTGGAGTGCTTATCATGAAAACTCACCGGGAGGTTAAGCATGTGTTGGAACAAGTCTTGGCGCAATGAGCGCACCACTTGCGAACCCACATAGGCCAAACAGTAACTGGACACAAAGTTAAATGCGCCGCGACCTAGTACCAACGCAATCACAACAAAAGGAGCCCAAGTCAAAACAGCGCTGTTGCGCTCAGTTAAACCTTCATCGATAAATGGCTGCATTAGCCACACAAAGGTGGCATCCATTGCTGAATACCCTAGCATGCCAATAATGGCGACAATGGCGGCGGCTTTATAAGTCTTTACATAACCAAGTAGTCGCTTATAACTTTGGGAGGCGCTTTGCTGCATAATACTCTCGAATCAACGCAATAGCGGGTATTGTAGCTTTAGCAAAGCAAAAACAAAACTCAATCACTGATAAACCAATAGCTTTTGTCTGCTTTTGCTGTTTTTATCTGCATTTCGGTGTCATAAAATTGCACCCGAATACCACCTTGCAATTTAGTTTGGTATTGCTCAGCATTATGCGCTGCAAAACGTGCGAACACCTCGGGGTGTGGCATCTGCCAATTACGACGGGCGCCACTTGAGTGAATCACCACCTTAGGCTTGGCTTGTTTAATAAACGCGGCACTAGAAGAGCTATCACTGCCATGATGGGCACTGACCAAGACATCCACTGGCCTTATTTTATCTTGCGTTAACAGCTGCTGCTCTTCTCGCTCGGTGATATCACCGCTTAGTAGCACATTGTATTTGCCATCACTGATGTGCACCACACAAGAGTTAGCATTATCAGTTTGCTGTTTGCTATGCGGCCAAATAGAGCGAACAGTCAAGCCACGCCAGCTCAATTCGCTCATTCTACAGATACCTGGATTACCATTATGAAAGGGTTTCAAGGTGTGCCCATACCCTGCTTGTAGCCAGTGCTCTAGCCCGCCAGCATGGTCATTATCGCTGTGTGAAATAATGGTATGCTCGACCTGCAAGCCTCGTGCGTTAATGATAGGTAGCAAGGTATTTTTAACTATCGAGTAGCGCGAGAAATAATTAGGTCCGAGATCATAAACCACGGCTTTGCCTTGGCGGCTGATCACTATGCTCAGCCCATGGCCGACATCAAGCACATCAAGTTGCCATCTGGGTTGATAAACCCATTGCTGTGCACAATAGCCAACAAACAATCCCCCTGCATAACACACAGGCCATAAACTGGGTTTTATCAGTATGGACGTAACTGCAAGGTAATAAATAATAACCACTGTGGTATCAAGTTCACCGGTGGAAAACCAAAGTGCAGGACCAAGCTCTATCACCCCTTCTAACGTCGAGGATAGCGCCAAGTCCAACTGACGCAACAGCCACAGCATTGGTTCGCTGAACCCAGTTAATACCACGACAATCAGTAAAGGCAATAAAATAAAGCTGACAAAAGGCACGGCAACCAGATTCACCGGGGCACTGGCCCATGAAAATCCACCGAACGTCGCTGCACTCAATGGCGCTAAGGCAATAAACAACCATAGCTGAATGAACATATAACGACTAAGCCAGTGCCATCGTTGCGACTGCACCAAAGCAATAACAATGGCCGCCACAGCTAAAAAAGAAAACCACAGCCCGATATTAAGTAACGCAAAAGGATTCGCTAACAACACGCAGGCCAAGGCGATAAGCAAGCAGCGCGACAACGAATAGTGTTGTCGTGAAAAATACAGCCAAACAAAAACGGCTAACATCAGCCAAGCTCGTTGAGCACTGATAGGCAGCGCGCATAACAGCACAAATATACCGGATATCAAAAGCGCCACACCTGCCACTAATCGGTTTGTAAGGGCCTGTTGCCATTGTCCTGAGCGCACCCCATGCGCTACACACCAAAGCCCGCACTTAATACCTATAAAGCACAACCCGTACAGCAAAGAGATATGCAACCCCGAAATAGCTAATAAATGGATAATACCGCTGTGTTTGAAGAACTGATTGTGCTTGGGCTCTATATCACTGCGTTCTGCGCTTAGTAGTGCTAAGTATACGCCTTTTAACTCAAGCGGTTGCAGCTGCGCTTTCAACCAAGTCAGGTAACGCTGCCTTATCGACGGCGATGCGTGAGTAGTCGTTATGTTTTTAGGTGAGCTTGCTGTGAAACTGAACCCATGTAGAAACCCATAAATTCGCCTATCGAGCACATCGTAGTTAACACGCCAGCGTTTCGATTTGACGCGCATATCAGCGCTCAGCTTAGCACCCATTGCGACAGGCTGATTGGCATGCACCGCTACACTGAGTAAATGGTTTTGATAAAAAGGAACAGCGTAATCAGCCACATCATTGAGGCGCAAGGTGACAAATTGAGTTGCCCCCAATACCCGTGTTTGTTGAACTGTGCCATGCACCTCAACGTATGCACCACTCAACGATGGTCCATGCCAGGTAAATATAAGTTGGTGGTAAACCAGGGTATAGCCAATGGCGAAGACCACACCGCGAATAAAGCCTAAAAATACACCACAATACACCCTGATTATTGCCATTATAGGTATTATGATAAAAAGTACTGGCAGTGACGGGGTGAAAAGTGACAAAATACACCCGAACGCGAATCCACTGCACACCGCAATAGATGTACAGGGCCCTATCCCATGGCGAAGAAAACCATTCAACGGTTTTTACCCGATCACAATAAGATTAAACAGCAAAAGTCGCTACGCATATTTGGGCGATTTTTACATGACGCTAATCTGTGGCATTTAAACAGACGATCGGCGCGAGGTGCCTTTTCCGTAGGCCTATTTTTCGCATTCATTCCGGTTCCCTTCCAGATGATTTTAGCGGCTGCTGTGGCAATACCTCTGCGGGTCAACCTGCCTTTGTCCATCGCCCTAGTGTGGATCACCAACCCTTTGACTATGCCGCCGATTTTCTATTTTTCTTATTTGGTTGGTACGTGGATTTTAGGACATCAAGAGCAAGCCTTTTACTTTGAGGCAAGTTGGCAATGGCTGAGTGACAGCCTCACAACCATTGGGCCTGCGTTTTTAGTAGGTTCGCTGGTGTGTGGCACAGTCGCCGCGCTTATTAGCTTTATAGTAGTTGATTTTTTGTGGTGTCGCGGTGTTAAAAAAGCATGGCAAGCTCGAAACTCTGACCATGACAGCTAAATTTAAGCCATAAAAAAACCGCCAGTTGGCGGTTTTTTTATGCGTATAACACTTACAGGATATCGATAAGCTCGATATCGAAAATAAGTGTTGAATAAGGAGCAATAGCTGCACCTGCACCGCGCTCACCGTAAGCAAGGTCATGCGGCACATACAAGCGCCACTTTGAACCCGTAGGCATCATTTGTAACGCCTCGGTCCAACCTTTAATAACACCACCTACTGGGAACTCTGCAGGTTCGCCGCGCTCGTAAGAGCTATCAAATACAGTACCGTTGATAAGTGCACCGTGGTAATGAGTGCGAACGGTCGCATCAGCGCTAGGCTTGTCACCTTCGCCCTGTTCGATTACTTCGTACTGTAGACCCGATTCAGTCACTGTTACTTCTGCACGCTTAGCGTTGTCAGCTAGAAAAGCTTCGCCTTCTGCAGCCAATACTTTTGCTTCTTCTTCGCGGCGTTGCTGAATCTCAGCGTTAATTTTTTCAAACGCTGCCTGGATTTCAGGGATTTCTACTTGGAAGCTTTCACCGGTAAAGGCATCCTTCATTCCTTCAAACACGGAATTTACGTTCATTCCTTCGAAAGGGGTTGCTTTTAGTTGCTCACCCATTTGTAGGCCAATGCCGTAGCTTGCCTTTTCCGCGTCGGTATTAAATTTATCAGACATAAAGTTGTTCATCTTTTGTTTCTATAAATGCCTGCACAGGGTAACACACTGAAAAACGCACGTCAGTGCTGGCTAGAAAATCTAAGACGATGAGCGCTCATTTGCCGAACTATTGGCCACTTTTGCGCTGATCCAAGGCATTAACCAAACGAAAAGCAGCAAAGAGACAATGCTAAATACCCATAGCCAATAAGGGAGCCCTACAAATAATGGCTGGATCATGACCCCAAATACGATGATGCCCAAACAGCTTATGATCAGTGCGCTTAAAATAGCCAAGGTGTTATCGTATTTTGTGATTAAATGGGCGGTAAGCAGGTTAAAACCGGCAATGGCAGTTAACGTCATAATCCAGTTTAGCTCGGCATCGCGAACGAGAGTTAACACCACATCCAAGCCCTGTGCATATAAAAATGCCACAATGCCCCAAGCAACAATACGCATTACATTATGCATGAGCGAGTAAATCCTAATAGGTTAATAGCCGCCATTATAACGGGAAGCAAAACGAAAAAAACCGCCAATGAGGCGGTTTTGGGAATGAGGTGGCGGAGAGATAGGGATTCGAACCCTAGATGGGCTATTAACCCATGCCGGTTTTCAAGACCGGTGCATTCAACCGCTCTGCCATCTCTCCGAATTGGCGCGCATATTAATGACTTTTGCTGGCGCTGTAAAGCGTTTTAAATCAATTTAGTAATATTGCCGAGGGCACTTGGCTATCAGCGCACAAATAACACAGCCTATAAGCGCCAACAGTGCAAAAATCACACTTTGGGTAATAAGTTCTGGCCGTTGATTCTTACTGGCAGGAACAATGAGCAAACATAAAGCCGGTAATGCACTGAAACACAAGATATAAGCGGAGACCTTAAGTGCTCGTAAAAAGCCAAAACGTTTAGTGTAAAGCATCCAAATGGCAATAAACACGACCACGGCCATGGCGCTCAAGGTGATGTAAAGAGGCGCTTTGGTTAGCATCGCCACATAGGTCGTTAATAACGCCCCAACGACACCCCAGAAAGTCCATAAGCCCCAGCGTTCTTTCTCTCTTAAAAATAGGTTACCCATAGCAATACATCTTCTTCTTATTATTTATTAGGGTCTGCTCAAAACTTAGCCTAACAAAAATAATCATGATAAAAAACCGAGCATTTAGATTATTTTCCCGTTAATTTGGCGAAATTCGACACACAATAACAAATAAAAGGTTAATGAAAGATGACTCATTCGTAGCTGCGGGCACAATACGATGCTCGTTGCCCACACAGGGCGTTTGACACTAACTTATTAAAATAGTTCACAGCGAGTCGGTAAAAAAATCAGCGACTTGGTGGCGACGCTTCTTAGGACAATCCACCGTGGGCGTTCCCAGATAAAGGAAGCCGACAATTTCATCGTCATCAGTGAGCTTTAAAGCCTGTTTAACTGTGGCTGATTTTGCAAATGCACCCGTTCGCCAAATACCCGATAAACCTTGAGCAAATGCCGCTTGTTGCATCGCAAATGTCGCGCAGCTAGCACTGGCCACTTGCTCAACCCACGGCACTTTATCATGTTCAATGTACTTCATGATACAGACGATCACCATTGGAGCTCGCTCAGGCAATGACGCTGCACGCTCAATCACTCGCTCGCCCATGCCTTCTTTTTGCGCCGCCTGTAAGAAAATATCACCTAACTTCTCGCGCTGGCGCTCTTGTAAAACGATGAATTTCCACGGCGCAAGATGGCCATGATCGGGTACTCTCAGTGCCGCTTGTTGAATAAGTTCAAGTTGCTGAGCATTGGGCCCGGGAAAAGAAAGCTGGCTATCAGATTGACGATTTAATAAAAGCTCTTTTGCATTCATGGCTATATATGAGAATGTGAATAATTAACAAAAGAGTACCATATTCAAGCGATGATAAAAATGGCCCAAACGGGCCATAGAGTCGTAGTCACTGAGAATGAGTGGCTAGCAACTGGCGTTATTCACGAGGTGCTGGACGCAGGTAATAATCGAGGCTGACAAAACGACCTCCACCATAGAAAAATAGCGCCAACAACATGACAAAATAGATACTCGCAAACTCAATACCGTTATTAAGAATGACGATGTTGCCAGTTTCATATAAATACTCAGGGCGGCCGTTTTCGCCAATCAGCTGCTTCATAATATCGAGCCGCTGCTTAGCTTGTATGGAGTTCTCTAGACTCTGCTGCGCTCCTGGAATCCCTACCCAATCAAGCACTTTTGCGGCACTGGTATCTGGGTTAGTTGGTGTAATGGCAAACCAGCCATTATGCCAATGCACGGTTGTAGCGGCCACGACCATGGTAAACATTAAAGGGATGCTCACTAAGCGTGTAAACAAGCCAACAAGGATGAGCCATCCACCTAAAAACTCGGTCCACCCGGCTAAAAAAGCAAGTACCTCAGCAAATGGTAGGCCCAAGCCCCAGTCGCTATTACCGAACCAAGCAATGACATTGGCATCGGCGAGCAATCGTTGCGACCACGCAAGGTCGCTATTAGCAAGGTTGAGTTTATTAAAGCCCGCGATGATCATCACCGGGGCAAGGATTAAACGCATACACAACGAGGGTAGCCCATCGAGAAAGCTGAGTTGTGATAGCAGTGAACGGTAAACACCGGTAACGGTGGTGAGCATAGGGCACCTTGGGTCTGAATTAACTAATATTGATATAGCACACAGACCGCCGGGTGCCGGAAGTTATTTCATATTATTGACAGCAGTTAGCTTTTGCTTTGCTAGGCACTATCAAATTTCTCTCGCTACTAGTAAGGCTTCTTTAATTGCTCGCTTAGCGTCAATTTCTGCGGCCAGCTTAGCACCACCTATCACATGGACTTGAGCACTATGTTGCTGATCAGCTTGCTTAAATTGAGCATCATTGGCAGTTTGCCCAATGCAACCTATCACAGTATCGACATTCAGCACTTTTGCTTCGCCATTCACACGAATGTGTAACCCTTCATTATCAAAACGCTCATACTGACATTCACCAATTTGCTCCACGTCGTGCATTTTTGCCACTTTACGGTGGATCCAACCGGTAGTTTTCCCTAACCCTTTACCGAAGCGCCCGGCACTGCGCTTAAGCATATAAATCTTTCTATCGCTTTTATGCAGTTCAATGGGTTGCTCAATGCCCCACTGAGCTTTGAAATGCTCAACGCTTTGGTGATGTTGCTCGGTTAAAAACGCAACCATGTCAAAGCCTATGCCACCTGCACCTAAAATAGCGATGCGGTCGGTGAGCGTCACGTCACCGCGAATAACCTCGTCATAACGAAAGATTCGTTTACCATCGGCGCATTCAATATCCGCTTCACGAGGCGACACTCCACAGGCGAATACCACATCATCGTATTTGCTAAGCATGGCCGGCTCATATGCCGTATTGGTTTGCAAATCAACGCCTTGGCGCACCACCTCTTCACTGAAGTATTTGAGTGCTAATTGAAAGTCTTCTTTACCCGGAATACGCATGGCGAGATTGAACTGACCGCCTAAATCATTGGATTTTTCGATTAAGGTGACGTTATGGCCACGTTGGCGTAAATAAATACTTGCTGCGAGTCCCGCAGGCCCAGCGCCAACAACCAATACCTTTTTCGCTTTTGCGGCTTTTGTGATGGCGTAGTCAAGCTCGAATGCGGCCAGTGGGTTCACCAAGCAAGTGGCTCGTTGCCCTTTAAACACGTGATCCAGACAGCCTTGGTTACACCCTATGCAAATGTTGATTTGTTCGCTGCGTTGCTGCGCATACTTATTAAAGAGCTCTGGGTCAGCAAGCAGTGGCCGAGCCATGGATATCATATCGGCTTGACCTTGGTTTAAAATGCTATTGGCTATGTCCGGCGTGTTGATACGGTTGACGGCAATAACGGGCTTATCTGTTGCTTGTTTAAGGCGTTGTGACGCTTCTCTAAAGGCCCCTGGCGGCACCATAGAAGCAATTGTTGGTACGCGCGCCTCGTGCCAGCCAATACCGGTATTAAAAATATCAACGCCCGCCGCATCCAGCGCTTTGGCCTGAGCGGTAACCTCCTCGGCTGTCGAACCATCAGGAATTAAATCCATCACCGACAGGCGAAATACAATCATAAAGTCATCACTGACAGCAGCGCGCACGGCTGAGACGATTTCCTTAGCTAAACGCATACGGTTTTCATTGCTACCACCGTATTCGTCGGTACGCTTATTGGTATGCGGTGCCATAAATTCGTTGATTAGATAGCCTTCCGAGCCCATGATTTCGACGCCATCATAACCCGCTTTTTGCGCTAGCTTGGCGCTTTTGGCAAAGTCTTTGATGGTGCTTTTTATCATCCCCACCGACATAGCCTTCGGCGTGTAAGGTGAAATAGGCGCCTGAATAGCGCTCGGCGCGCAGCTAAATGGGTGGTAGGCATACCGTCCGGCGTGAAGCAGTTGCAAACAAATCTTGCCACCATGCTTGTGCACGGCTTGCGTGTATTTTTTATGCTTTACTACATCAAATACACTGTTAAAGGAGGACGAAATAGGCGTAAGCTTACCGCGAATATTTGGACTATAACCGCCGGTGACGATGAGGCCCACGCCTCCCTTCGCACGTTCTTCGTAGAATGCAGCGAGGCGTTTGCGATTATGCCACCCCTCTTCTAAACCGGTGTGCATAGAGCCCATCACGAGCCGGTTTCTTAATTCTCCATGCATCAATTTTAGTGGTTGTTCTAGCATGGTGTTACCCCTTTACTATTATCTGGTCATACCTGTTTCAGGGTAGCGATCTTTGCCACATTGAGCAAGCACTAGCGATACAGTATTCGCCAATATAAACACTTCGTTACTTTTTTCTGTTTAAACTTTTTAACCCTTTAGGCTAATATGGGATTCTATCCCGTACGCCCCCAAAATGGATAAAGTAAGGATCTGATTTTGATTAAAAAAGCAGTAAAGGCCACTTGGCATGGAATTAACTTCTCGCGCCAACTTTTGGTCAACATTCTTTTTATAGTGCTTGTTATCGCTATTATAGCGTCTATTGCAAGCGATGAAGGCGAGATTATCGTCCCTGACGGTGCCGTGCTGACACTTAACCTAAATGGCTATTTAGTGGAGCAGAAACGCTATGTTGACCCTCTCGATGCAGTATTTGCTGGACCGTTTGGGGGCCAAGATGAGCCGGCAGAAATTTTAGTTGATGACGTTGTTGATGTGATCAATAACGCTGCTAAAGATGATCGCATCACCGCTATGCTGCTCGATTTACAGCAGATGGGTGGCGCGCACATTAATAAACTCAATGCCGTTGCCGATGCCATTGACGCTTTCAAAGCACAGGGCAAACCGGTTATTGCTACTGGCTATTATTACACCCAAAGCCAATATTACTTAGCAGCGCATGCTGACGAAGTAAATTTACATCCTTATGGCGGCGTTTCAATCGATGGATTTGGTGTCTACCCAGTGTATTTCAAAGAAGCACTCGATAAACTTAAAGTGACGCAACACGTTTTCCGCGTCGGTACCTTTAAGTCTGCAGTTGAACCTTTGATTCGTAACGACATGTCCCCCGCTGCAAAAGAAGCAAATAAAGAGTGGCTTGGTGAATTGTGGCAGCAGTATAAAGATGAAATCACTGCACTACGTGGCTTCGATGCCAGCAACTTTGATGAAACCCTTGACGACTATTTACGCAAGCTTTCGCAAGTAGACGGGAACAGCGGTGAGTATGCGCAGCGTTTTGGTTGGGTGGATGCACTTAAAAATAATCAACAAATTCGTCAACAGATGGTCGACCTAGTCGGTTACGACGACGAAGGCAAAAACTTTTTACAAATTGGCTTTAACGACTACCTCGCATCGTTTAAATCGCCCATGCCATTCGAAAACCCAATCACAGAAAAGGTGGCGGTTATCGTTGCTAAAGGAACCATTGTTGATGGTGAGCGACGCGCTGGCGAAATCGGGGGAGACAGTACGGCTGCCCTACTTCGTGAAGCCCGTGAAGATGACCTAGTTAAAGCCGTGGTATTACGCATTGATTCCGGTGGCGGCAGCATGTTTGCCTCAGAAGTTATTCGTCGTGAAGTTATCGCTCTTAAAGAAGCAGGCAAACCTGTAGTAGCGTCCATGGGTTCAGTCGCAGCTTCCGGCGGTTATTGGATTGCTTCTGCAGCCAATGAAATCTGGGCTGCTCCGAGCACCATCACCGGCTCAATCGGCGTATTTGGCACAATCATGACATTTGAGGACAGTGCTGCCGAGTTAGGCGTGTATTCTGATGGTGTGGGGACGACCGAACTGAAAGGCTCATCCATTCTGTTGGGCCTAAAAGATAAGATGGCACAAGCGATTCAAATGAGTGTTGAGAATGCCTACGAGCGCTTTTTGAATGTGGTTGCACAATCTCGCAACATGAGCCCTGCTGAGGTGGATGATATCGCCCAAGGCCGAGTGTGGATTGCAACGCAAGCAAAAGAGCTCGGGTTAGTGGACAAGCTTGGTGATAAAGACGCAGCCATCAGCGCTGCCGCTGAAATGGCCAGCCTCAAGCAGTATGACGTTAAACTCATTGAGCAACAGCTGACGCCGCGTGAGCAACTGTTAAATAGCTTATTGAGCTCATCCATGGTTAGCACGCTAATCGATAAGCAGACCCCGGCAAGCGCAAACCTTGGTGCGACCATGCAGGTCAACAGCTTACTAAAACAGGTCGAGCAGCAGGTTCAGAGTTTACAAAACTACAATGACCCTGATGGCATCTACGCTAAGTGCTTGGTATGTCGTGTTTCTAACTAGCGCTTAAAGCCTGGAATGATATACTAGCCCGATGAATTTCATCGGGCTTTTTTTATGAAACGTAAACGCATTTATATCGCTTATACAGGCGGCACCATCGGTATGAAAAAATCCAGTCAAGGCTATGTGCCAGCGGCGGGGTTTTTAACCGAGACGGTGAAAAACAGTGCTGAATTTAATCGCGACGAGATGCCGCTGTTTGACATTGAAGAATACTGCCCGCTGATCGATTCTTCTGATATGTCACCGGCGCACTGGCAGATGATAGCCGACGATATTAAAGCCAAGTACCACGACTACGATGGTTTTGTGGTACTACATGGTACTGATACCATGGCCTACACCGCGTCTGCCTTATCCTTTATGTTTGAAAACCTGACCAAACCGGTCATTATTACCGGCTCGCAAATACCGTTGTCACAGCTGCGCTCAGATGGCCAAGTGAACCTCCTAAATGCGATGTATTTAGCAGCTAACTACCCCATTGCAGAAGTAAGCTTATTTTTCAATAATCAGCTATTTAGAGGCAATCGCGCCACCAAAATCCACGCCGATGGATTCAATGCGTTTGACTCTCCAAATTTGCCGCCGCTGGCAAAAGCAGGGATTAACATTCGGCTCCTAGAAGGCCAGCTTAGCCCCTATATCGACAACGATTTACAAGTCTCGCGCATCACCCCGCAAGCTATTGCCGTGCTGCACTTATACCCAGGGATCAGCGCCGATGTGGTCAGCTCTATAATTAATGACGATATTAAAGCGCTCATCTTACTGAGTTTTGGTGTCGGTAATGCACCTCAAAACCACGAGTTTTTGGAGCTTTTGGCAAATGCGAACGAACGTGGCATTATCGTCGTAAACCTTACCCAGTGCTTGCAAGGGCAAGTTAATATGGGCGGCTACGCTACGGGCAATGCACTGCTAAACGTCGGTGTGATCAGTGGCTATGATATGACCCTAGAGGCCTGCCTCAGTAAGTTACACTACTTGCTAAGCAAAAACGCAAGCCCGCAAAGTATTCGCCATTTAATGCAAGATAACTTGCGCGGAGAGTTGAGTCGCTAAGTGATATTTTTGGCACAGCAGCGACTGTGCCTTTTATTGCATAGTGGTATCTATCTGCACGCGTAGTTCAGTAGTGCAACAAATAAGCCGCTGCCTGTACCAACTCGCTTTGCGCAGGCCCCATCAAAAGGCGTGATTCACATCATAAACCACTCGGTCTGCTTTTATGGTTTGCTGAACCTGTAATTGCTCAAGTAGCTCTGGCTCAACGCGCAGTGGGTCTTTATCAAGAATAACGAAATCAGCTAATTTCCCTACCTCTAACGTCCCTTTGTTTGGCTCTTCAAAGTACTGCCAAGCCGCCCACTCTGTCATAGATTTCAAAGCGATATAAGGACTCACTTGATGGTGCGCCCCCAACACTTTGCCAGAGCGTGTCTTACGATTAACGGTGGTCGATAAAACGCGTAATGGGTTGGGCTTTACCACAGGTGCATCATGATGTTGGGTAAAGCGCATGGCGTGTTTTTGCGCCCACCCTGTGGGAGAAATATTCTCAGCACGCTCCAGTCCTAATACTTCATCTCGGTGCCAATCTCCCCAATAGAAGGTATGCATAGAGAAAAAAGACGGGATCACTGCTAGCTGTTTCATACGTTTAAGCTGATCTTCACGAACAGTTTGCGCGTGGATCATCACCGTCCTGCGACCTGCCTGCTCAAATCTTGTCGCTGCGCTTTCTATATCTCGCAATAAGGCGTCTGCTGCAGCGTCGCCATTGGTATGAACAATCAGTTGCCAGTTGTTGGCATAGGCCTGTGCCACGAGCTTAGAGCGAGCCTTATCATCGGCAATGGCTGGGTAGCCACGATACTCAGAGTTATGCCCTGCTGGCGGATGAAGATAAGGCTTACTGAGCCAGGCTGTTTTCCCTTGAGGCGAGCCATCAAAACTCAATTTGACGCCGGCTATTCGTGCCCCGCCTTGGTAATCTTTGCTCGCTCCTTGTGCAAGCATAAAATCATATTCCTGCTCAAGATCAGGGTAGATAGCCACATCAATCGGCAAAGACTGCTTTTGCGCCCGTGCTAACCAATATGTACTGGTGCTTTTATCTGCACGACCTTCTTGAGCAGTGGTGTAACCATTGGCCATGTAAAGGGCAAGCCCTGCGCTCGCTATTTCATCTTGTAATTGCTTATCAATGGCCGAAAAAACACTAAACAAGGGCTGAAAAAGTGCCATTTCTTCAAGCACCCCATTCGCTTGATTAGAAAGTTCATCAATACGTATTACGCCGCCATCAATGTGTGGGGCCTGTGGTAAGTAACCCACCATTTCCAAGGCTTTGGTATTCATAACCCCCAAATGCCCGGACTGGTGCATAATCAAAATAGGTATTTCGCTGGAGACCGTGTCGAGCTCTGTGGCAGTTGGGTGCCGGCGCTGCGCCAGCTGCGAATCGTCATACCCCATGCCAACGATCCAGCCGAGCTTTTTCGCTAACATAGGCTGACCCTGGTGCCATTGAGTCAAGGTGCTCAGCAGCGCCTCAATAGAATTTACTTGGCCGTCAGGCCCTGGGAGTAAATCAGCACTCAGCTGCGCTAAACCAGCATTGAAAAGGTGACTGTGGGCATCTATGAACCCAGGCAGTAGCGCTTGCCCTTGTAAGTTCACTTGCTTAGTCTGCTCGCCAACATGGTCATTCGCTTTATGAAGTTGACCGGTAAATATGATCCGACCATCTTTGGTTGCAAGCGCTTCAACATACTGGGGGGCGTCACCGGCCATCGTTATAATCGGGCCGCCAAAGTATAGGGTATCGGCATTTGCGAGTTTAGTTGCGGGTTGTTGAGGCTGAGTGCAGGCAATAATACCTGCGCTCAACAGTGCCAAACAGAGAATGCGTAACACTTTAAAGTCCTCAAAAAAGAAACTTGGAATGTGTTTTTAGCATATACAATAAAGCCCTGTATGGACAGGGCTCTTTTGATTGAAAAAGCGGCTAATTAATTAGCGTACTTTAGCGTCAATATCGACCAGATCAGTTAGATGACATAACTCACCAGTGTGGGTTTTTATGCCATGCTCACCAAAGTAGTCACGCTGCGCTTGCACTAGATGACCATTACTTGGAGTGCTTAGCGTTGCTAAGTAGTTTTGTGTTGCACACAGTACCGGGAATGCCAAACCAGTGGTCACGGCCGCACCAGTCACACTACGAAGCGCCTTCGCCTGCTCATCTAAGGTATCAATAAACTCAACACCCTGAGCAATTTGGTCTAGGTAATCTGCACGAATAATGCACCCTGCACGCCAAGTTTGCAGTGTTTTGTTTAAATCAACTTTCCATTGATGGTTTCGTGATGCACCCTTGATCAGTGCCAAACCTTGGCGGTAGCAAAGCAGGCTCGCTAAATGAAACGCTTGCTGCAACTGGTCAATATCAATATCGATACTGTCCGTTTGCTTTGCTGCATAGGTCATTTCTTTAGCCGCGTGGGTATCACCGGTATTAGTTAAGTGACGTGCCTGCACCGCAGCAACAAGCGATGGCACAGCAATACCAAGCTCTAAGGCATTTTGTGCCGTCCATAACCCGGTGCCCTTGGCGCCCACCTTGTTATCGATTAAATCGACCAGCGGTGTATTGTCCTTGGTTGCTAACTTGAGGATATGGCTAGAGATAGAGAGTAAATAGCTATTGAGCTCGCCCTCGGCCCAGGTGTCAAAAATCTCGGCAATTTGCTGTGGTGTTTTGCCAGCGCCCAGGCGCAATAGCTGGTAAGTTTCGGCAATAAGCTGCATAAGGGCATACTCGATGCCATTGTGCACCATTTTTACAAAATGGCCACTGGCGGATTGGCCAACGCGGGCAAAACACGAGTCGCCGTTGTAACTGGCAGCTACTTTCTCAAACCAAGGTTCAATGCGCTCCCAGCCCCCTTCGGAGCCGCTCGCCATCATTGCCGGACCATGGCGTGCGCCTTCGGCACCACCGGAAATCCCCATCGTGGCAAACTCAAATTTGTTTTGGAATTTCAATTTGCGGGCAATGCCGTCTTTATAATTACTGTTACCGCAATCGATGATGATATCGTCTTTACTGACACCGGCATCGACCAAGTCGTGGCAGACTTTGTCAACCAACTCGCCTGCCGGTACCAACAAAAGGATAGAGCGCGGCGTTTCTAAACGACGCACCATGTCGTGAAGGTCTGAAACAATGTGCAAGCGCTCGGCCATTCCTTGCGATTTGGCGCAGCTTAACAATTCTTCCCCGGCATCGGGGTTGGTATCATAGGCTACTAGGGTGAGCCCTTTTTCGATTAAGTTCAGGGCGAGATTTTTGCCCATCACCCCAAGACCTACTAATGCAACTTGCATCCAGTTTCCTCCTCGGTAAAACGTACGACTGGGTAATTCAACGTAAATACGGCGGGCATTATAGGGCATACGATGCCCCATTCAATCCCTGGCGCTGAATTATATCAAATTAACGCAAGGTACATGGATAAAGTTTGCGGGTCAGCTTAATTGACTGAATCTGACACCGGTGTCATAATGCTGAAATCTTGTTAACGAATAATAGGAATTAGAGCTGGCGGAGCGTCCTTCCCTGCTCTAACATGCTATAAGCAATAATGCCTACAGGAGAAATGCATGCCAAGACGTACGAAAATTGTGGCCACCCTTGGCCCTGCCACGGACAGAGATAATAACTTAGAAAAAATCATCCGCGCTGGCGCCAATGTCGTGCGCTTAAACTTCTCTCATGGGGTGGCCAGTGACCACCAAGCACGTGCCGAGGCCGTGCGTGAGATCGCTCAGCGCCTAGGCACTCATGTTGCCATCCTTGCTGACTTACAAGGCCCGAAAATCCGCGTAAGCACCTTTAAAGAAGGAAAAGTGAACCTCGCCCCTGGCGCCCCTTTTATCCTTGATGCAGCGCTTGCCCCAGGTGAGGGTGATGTTAATGGCGTCGGGATCGACTATAAAGAATTACCTCAAGACGTTAAAGCCGGCGACCTATTGTTACTTAACGACGGTTTAATCCAGCTTACCGTGGAGCGTGTCGAAGGACAAAAAGTACACTGCAGCGTCAAAGTCGGCGGCGTATTGTCTAACAACAAAGGCATCAATCGCCTCGGTGGTGGCCTAACAGCCCCTGCATTTACTGATAAAGATAAAGAAGATCTTATCACCGCGACTAAAATTGGTGTCGATTATATCGCCGTGTCTTTCCCCCGCTCTGGCGATGACATGCGCTATGTGCGTTCATTGGCAGAAAAGGCCGGTTCGGATGCTCAATTGCTAGCGAAAATCGAACGTGCAGAAGCGGTAGAGACGGTTGAAGCCATAGACGACATTATCCTTGCATCCGACGCAGTGATGGTCGCGCGCGGAGATTTAGGCGTTGAAATCGGTGATGCGGAGTTAGTGGGTAAACAAAAAACCATTATCAGCCGAGCTCGTTCATTGAACCGTGTGGTGATCACCGCAACACAGATGATGGAATCAATGATTGATAACCCCATGCCCACGCGCGCTGAAGTCATGGACGTTGCTAACGCCGTGCTTGATGGCACCGATGCGGTCATGCTCTCTGCTGAAACAGCCGCAGGGGATTACCCTGAGCAAACAGTTGCCACCATGGCCCGTGTTTGCCTAGGTGCTGAGTCACAAAAAGAAACGCACATTTCGAAGCACCGCCTTGATAGCATGTTTGCCGATAATGCAGAAACCATCGCACTATCTGCTATGTATGCGGCTAACCACCTGGGTACAGTGAAAGCCATTGTCGCGCTCACTGAATCAGGCAACACCTCTAAGCTGATGTCACGCATCTCTTCGGGTCTGCCTATTTATTCACTTTCACGCCATGGCAAAACACTGGGTCAGACCGCGCTGTATCGCGGCGTATACCCAGTGCGTTTTGACTCTACTAACTTCACCAAAGAATGTATTGTTAGTGAAGCGATGAATACCTTAGTAGAGCTTGGCGAATTGCAAAAAGGCGATACCGTGATCCTCACCCACGGTGACTTAATGGAAACCATCGGTGCCACAAATACCTTGAAAATTGTCACTGTAGGGTAAATAGTAGACATAAGTTTTCTATCTGAAGCAGCAACTTATGTCTCATTCAAAACGAATTGCAGTACTCACTTCCGGCGGTGATGCCCCCGGTATGAATGCTGCAATTCGCGCTGTTACGCTCAGCGCGCTATCTCATCAACATCAGGTCTTCGGCTTTTTTAGTGGCTACAACGGCCTTATCAACGAACACTTCACTGAACTCAACGCTGCCAGCGTAACCGATATCATCCACCGAGGTGGCACTATTTTGAAATCGGCCCGCTGCCCGCAAATGCACCACCCAGATGGTTTGTTACAAGCTGCCAATAGCCTGCGTAAGTGCCACATCGATGCCTTGGTCGTCATTGGCGGAGATGGCAGTTTTAAAGGGGCTCAGGCACTTGCAGAGCACTGGTCAGGGCAAATTATTGGTATTCCCGGTACCATTGATAACGATATTAATGGCAGCGATGAAACCATCGGCTTTCACACCGCAATAGATACCGCATTGGGGTGTATCGATAAAATTCGCGATACCGCGCAAGCGTTTGAACGTACTTTTGTTGTCGAAGTAATGGGTCGAGATTGCGGCATCATTGCCATGGAAGCAGGCCTTGCCAGTGGCGCGGAGCAAATAATTTGTAAGGAACTGATTGATGACGAGCCGCAGTTTTTACAAAAACTGTATGAGCAAGTGAAAGCGAATATTAATAATGATGCCGGCCATAGCTACGTGCTGGTCATGGCGGAGCACTCGTTATCTATTAGCGCCGAACAATTAGCGGCCCAGCTGACCGAGCACAGCGGCGTTGAAAGCCGCAGTGCCATTTTGGGCTATGTACAGCGTGGCGGCGCTCCTGTGGCTGGCGATCGCATATTAGCAACGCAGTTAGGCTGCAGCGCCATCGAGCACCTTAATGCTGGCGCTGATGGTGTCATGGTCGGTGTCGTTAATAATCAGCTGAAAACTTTGGCTTTTGAGCACACCAGCGACACACAACAGCGTAATCGTGATTTTGTCGCCCGCTTAAAACGCTTTCGCCGTTAATTGGCCAGCGCCGCTTTGACTTTATCTCGATAGCTGCGACTGACTTTAAGCTCCTGTCCGTTGGTGAGCACCAGCAGGTATTCACCACTGACTTGCGTCACCAGCTTGTTGATTTGTTTTGAATTAACAATGGCGCTGCGGTGCACACGAACAAACAACCCAGGGTCGAGTTCTTGCTCAAGCTCTTTCATGGTTTTACGTAGAATATGGGTTTGCCCATCACCACAGTGCAGGCACATGTAGTCCCCTGCCGCATCAACCCATTGGATGGTATTGGTAGGCACACGGATGATTTCGCCCTGCTCTTTCACCGCCAGCGACTCTGGGTAGCGCTTAGTTTCTAATGAGTCACCCGAGGCTAGTTTCTTGAGAATTTCTTCGCAATTATTGCCTGTGATCCCGGCCACAAAACTCGCTAGCTTTTTCTTATGGGTGTTGTCTTGTTGTGTTTTTAGATGTGATTGCACTTTCTCCACCGCCTGTTTTAGTCTGTTGTCATCTACGGGTTTGAGTACATAGTCCAAAGCATGGACTTCAAAAGCTTGAACGGCGTAACGGTCGAAGGCAGTGACAAACACCACCAAAGGTTGTTGTGAGTCTGGCAGTTGCGCTAACGCATCTGCGACCTCAAAGCCATTCATACCTGGCATCTGAATATCCAAAAAAACCAAGTCGATAGGCTCGCTGCGACAAATGTCGACGGCCTCTTGCCCTTGAGCGCATTGCTGTACCAGCTCAATGCATTCAATATCAGCTAATCGTATAGCCAACCCTTTACGGGCCAGCGATTCATCATCCACGATGAGGGTTTTTATGGTATTCATTCTGCTACAGCCTTTTCATAGGGGATACGTATGTTTACCGTCAGACCGGTGGGCGTATTCCCTGATAATACAAATGAATAATTGTTCTCGTAAAGTGTCTTTAGTCGATCTTTAGTATTGGCCACACCGACACCGGTGGCATTGACCAATTGGCCATCTTTAAGCTCAGCGCCAGGGCCATTATCGCTCACTTCCAGTAACAGCTCGTTGGCAAACACTTGGGCTTTAATACTGATCACCCCGCCTTGTGTCATCTGCGCAATGGCATACTTCAATGAGTTTTCAATTAACGGTTGCAAAATCAAGCTCGGGACCAAGGCATGGCTTGCTTCGTCACTGACTTGCATGTCCACCGCTAGGCGGTCATCAAACCGTACTCGCTCGATTTCCAAATACAGACTCAACGCATGGATCTCTTGCTCGAGTGGCACTTTCTTTATCGGATCGGTATTGAGCGTATAGCGTAAAAAATCGCTTAACCGTGACACCATCTTGTTGGCGTCTTTATTCTCTTCCACTAAAATCAGCGTCGATATCGCATTGAGGGTATTAAACAAAAAATGCGGATTAAGCTGATAGCGCAACATTTTTAATTGCGCCTCATGCGCCATGGTATTGGCTTTTAGCGCTTTTTGTCGCTCCCCTTGGAGCAACTGGTAATATTTAATGCCAAAGTACAAACCACTCCAACAGAGGATGATATAGACCGCATCCAGGCCCTGTTGAAAGTAATAAAACCACTCATCAGGGCGGTAACCATGGCGATAAATTTCCCACAAATTAAATTTTTGTACCACCGACCACAAGGTCCCTGTGGCGTAGGAAGCGGTGAACACCACCAACACGAGCAGCCACGGCTTGGCATTCCACACCCGGCGATACAAGTAACGCAGCGGCACCGTCATTAAGCAGCCCGCATAGGCATTAAGCAAGATCACAAAGACATAGATGTCGCGCATCTCAAATACTTTGGAGCCAATGTAATTCACCAGAGCATAGCCTATCCAACCGGCTATCTGTAACACCCAAAAGAATCGTTGGCGATTATCAACTAGCTGCTGCCAATTCAAAATTCGTTTTACTCCTTTGCAACGCAGCCTTATCCACAGCGGTTGCATACTTATCTAACGCCATTATTAATAAAGACAACTAAAAAGGCACTGTGATTGGTCTTACTTAACCTTTCCTTCAACGCAAAACGCCGTGCAGTTGCACGGCGTTTGCTCATATTCGCGAAGGCTAGATGCTGACTCGCTTGTAGTTACGATACTCTGGGTGCCAGTAATTATTATCGATGGCTTTGATAATATCCTCATCGCTAAACTCCAACGCTTCACCTTGGGCAATGGCGACTTTAGCCACAGCAAAGGCGATACGTTTAGATAGCGATTCAATCTCAGTCAGTGGCGGCAGTAGGCTCCCTTTGCCATCATTGGCAAGGGGTGAGCTCGACGCTAAGGTTTCACTGGCCGCCATCAACATTTCATCGGTAATGCGCTTAGCCTTAATAGCAATTGCACCAAGGCCAATACCAGGGAAGATATAACTGTTATTACACTGCGGAATAACATTCTGCTGGCCATCATAGTCCACGGTGCCAAATGGACTACCTGTGGCGATAATGGCACGCCCTTGTGTCCAAGCCAGCACATCACTCGGATGCGCTTCAACCTGTTTGGACGGGTTTGAAAGCGGGAAGATAATGGGATTTTCGTGGCTTGATGCCATCGCGCGGATCACCTGCTCGGTGAATAGCCCCGGCTGCCCAGATACGCCGATAATAATGCCTGGCTCAGCACAATGCATCACATCAAGCAAAGAGGCATAATCACCGCTGTACTGCCACTGCGAGAGTGCTTCATTGGATTGTACCAAGGCCTGTTGGAAGTCACGCAGGCCTTGCATGCCCTCACTCAGTAGGCCAAAACGATCAACCATAAAGATTTGACTGCGCGCTTGCTCTTCACTGATCCCTTCAGAGACCATTTGACTGATCACCTGCTCGGCAATGCCACATCCTGCGGAGCCAGCACCAACAAACACCACCTTTTGGTCACTCAAACGAGTGCCCTTCACTCGACACGCGGCCAGCAAGGTGCCCACAGTGACAGCGGCAGTACCTTGAATATCATCATTAAAGCTACAAATTTCGTCGCGGTAGCGCTTCAGCAGTGGCATCGCGTTAGGCTGAGCAAAGTCTTCAAATTGCAGCATGACATTGGGCCAACGGCGCTTCACCGCTTTGATGAACAACTCTAAAAATTCGTCATACTCTTGCTGGCCAATACGTGGGTGACGTGCGCCCATGTACATTGGGTCGTTCAGTAGTTTCTCGTTATTAGTGCCAACATCCAGCATCACCGGCAACGTGTAGGCCGGGCTGATGCCACCGCACGCGGTGTATAACGACAACTTACCAATGGGGATACCCATGCCACCAATGCCCTGATCGCCTAGGCCAAGGATACGTTCACCATCGGTTACAACGATAACCTTCACCTTGCCTTTGGTGGCATTACGCAAAATATCATCAATATTGTGGCGGTCTTCATAGGAGATAAACAAACCGCGCGAGCTACGATAGATATCTGAGAACTGCTCACACGCATCACCCACTGTTGGCGTGTAAATAATCGGCATCATCTCTTCAATGTGGTCTCGCACCAAACGATAGTAAAGCGTTTCGTTATTGTCTTGGATGGCGCGCAAGTAGATATGCTTATTAAGGTTATCTTGGAAGCTAGAGTACTGTTGGTAACAGCGCTCTACTTGCTCTTCAATGGTCTCAAAACGTGGCGGCAGTAAGCCTGCCAAGTTGAAGCTCTCACGCTCACGCTGAGAAAAAGCACTGCCTTTATTTAGTAGTGGCGTTTCTAATAAGGTCGGACCAGCGTAAGGAATGTACAAGTAATTGGGATCGGTGTGTGTATTGGTTTTATCGTTGGATTTGTCTGTCATATTGCCTACTTAGCACAGAAGGAGATTGCCTGATATTATTGCCCTTAGCGCGCAAATTGCAAACCCATTTGGGCTTATCAGACCATTGATTTATCGCTGATTGGCGCATTATCATTTTTGATACACACCAATGAATCTTTGTTAACAAACAGCAGGCATTCAAATACCTGCCGTTTGATTACCTTTATTTTCCGAGAGCGGTTCCCTCTCGGCGTGGATCGGCGCTGCCATAGAGCTTACCGCCTTTCACCTCGACCGCATGAATGCCAGAGTTCAGGTCGCCAATACGCACTTTGTGGCCCCATTGCTCGAGCTGCGTTTGCAGCTCCACCAGCTCAGTGCCCTGCTCTAAGGTGGTGATATGGTTACGATTAGTAATACGAGGCAGATTGATTGCTTGCTGGGCGCTGAGTTGCCAATCCAACACCCCAACCAATGCATGGGCCACGTAATTAATGATACGGCTGCCGCCTGGCGAGCCAATCACTAAACGCAAAGAACCATCTTCATTAAAAACCATCACTGGGGCCATAGAGCTGCGCGGGCGCTTACCGCCTTCAACACGATTTAATACATATTTGCCATCACGCTTCGGCGACAACGCAAAATCGGTGAGCTGGTTATTGAGCAGATAGCCATTGACCATCACGGTGGAGCCAAATGCCATTTCAATGGAGGTGGTCATCGACACCGCGTTGCCTTGATTATCAACAATGGAAATGTGGCTGGTATTAGGCAGCTCAAAGGCATCGTCTTTACCATAGGCAATCCCCACACCCGGGTGTCCGGCTTGCTTTTTAGCATCATGCTCAAGCATCAATAAGGCACGTTTTTCAAGGTAGCTATTGTCGAGTAGCGCTTGCGTCGGCACGGGTTGGTAGTCGGGGTCAGCCATATAGACCTCGCGGTCAGCGAAGGCTAAGCGCGACGCTTGGGTGAAGTAATGCAGCGCTTTGGGGCTATTAACCGCATATTGGCTGAGATTTTTATCCTCCAGCAGTTTCAAGATTTGCAAAACCGCCATGCCCCCGCTGCTAGGCGGTGCCATCGAGCACACTCGGTATTGATGATAGCCCACACACACCGGGGCACGCTCTTTGGCGACATAGTTGTTAATGTCTTGCTCAGTAAGTAAACCTGGGGCGATAGGACTTGTTTGTACTGCTTCTGCAATGGCTTTGGCATTGTCGCCATGATAAAAGGCATCCACTCCCTCGCTGGCCAAGCGTTTATAAAGCGATGCCAAGGCGGGGTTTTGCTTTACGCTGCCAATAGCCAAAGGCGCACCACCGGGAAAGAAATACGCCCGCGCCGCAGGCATTTTTTCCACTCCCGGGTTAATACGCCGCGCTAAAAGCTTGTGTAATCGCGGTGACACCTTAAACCCTTGCTCGGCTAAAGTAATGGCCTCCTCAAATAAACGGGACCAAGGTAATTTGCCATCACGTTGATGGGCTTTCGCTAGCGCCTTCAAGACCCCAGGAGCCCCC
Source organism: Pseudoalteromonas sp. CO325X (assembly GCF_004208955.1). Lineage (NCBI taxonomy): Bacteria > Pseudomonadati > Pseudomonadota > Gammaproteobacteria > Alteromonadales > Pseudoalteromonadaceae > Pseudoalteromonas > Pseudoalteromonas sp. CO325X. Next base: position 222,469 of record NZ_SGPG01000022.1, on the reverse strand, counting down.
ACTGAGCGCCCACCAACCACTGCATCAATCCAGCGTACAGCCTTGCCATTGCCATCAACAAATAACTCCGGTGTCGCCTTGCTAGGAGCTTGCTCGCGGCCATCATAGGTGGTGAGTCGGCGTTGCTTTGCATCATAGTGCAAAATAAAGGCCCCACCGCCAATACCGGACGATTGCGGCTCGACCAATGTCAGTACCAATTGCACGGCAATGGCTGCGTCTATGGCACTGCCCCCTTCAGCTAAAATCGCTTCACCGGCGCGCACCGCATAGGGATTGGCAGCGGCAACCATGTAATGCTCACCGCTCACTTGTTGTTTTGTTACCACCGCTGTAGTGGCCTCAGGCTCTCTATCGGCGAGCACCTGTTTATTAGTGGTCGTGGTGGCTGTGCAGCCAGAGCTAATAAGCAACGAGAGAGCCGCTGCTATCTGGGTATAAGTTCGTAACATAGCGCTGAGTGTTATTGTCGTGGTTAATTAATTGGCATCTTAAAGGCAAAGGGGCACAATAGGCAAAAAATAACGATCACTGTTAAGTTATGACTGTGTTTAAAACCCTCTTTTCGCGCCGCGCAATGCTGTCTGTCTGGCCACTGATCGCACTATGTACACTGCTTATGGTAATTGATGCCGCTGGGGCATTGTCTTTTCAGCGCCCCGCTATCGCTGAGGGCCAGTGGTATCGCTTGCTAACGGGGCACTTTTTACACAGCAATTGGCCACATTTAGGCATGAACATGGCAGGTGCTCTAGTGCTGTGGTCGCTCCATGGCCACTTTTTTAGTGTGCGTCAATATTGGCTTTATTTGCTGCTCTTGTCTTTTGGGGTTGGCCTCTGTTTATACGGCTTTAGCCCGAACATATCTTTATATGTCGGCTTAAGTGGTTCATTGCACGGCTTGATTGCCTATGGTGCGGTGAAAGATATTCGCAGCGGTGAAAAAACCGGGTATTTAATTATCGTAGGCGTAATCGCCAAGGTGGCTTATGAGCAAATTGTCGGCGCCAGTAGTGACGTTGAGGCATTGATTGACTCCCGCGTGGCGATTGAAGCTCATCTATTCGGGCTATTGTGTGGCTTGGGCTTAGCGCTGTTAGAGTGGCGAGGCATAAAAAAACCCGAGGCTTAGCTCGGGTTTTTCATTAGCAATTAAAGGTTCTCTTCAAACAACTTATAAATGCGGCGGTATTCATCTAACCAACTTGAAGGCTGGACAAATCCGTGCGGTTCAACTGGGAAGATAGCCGTTTCAAAGTCCTCTTTCTCCAGTTCAATCAAGCGCTGCACTAGGCGCACAACATCTTGGAAGAACACGTTGTCATCAACCATAGGCGCATTGATCAATAGCGGCTTCTCTAACCCTTCAGCGAAGTAGATAGGCGAGCTACGCTCGTAGGCAATAGGGTCAACATCTGGGTGATTGAGAATATTAGAGGTATACGGGGCGTTATAATGTGCCCAATCGCTCACAGGGCGCAGCGCCGCTCCGGCTTGGAACAGTTCAGGCTCGGTGAAAAGCGCCATAAAGGTCATAAAGCCACCGTATGAGCCGCCGTAAGTACCGACCCGCTCAACGTCAACATTGGCGTTAGCCTGCATCCATTTTACACCATCAACCAAGTCTTGCGTCTCTGGCGTTCCCATTTGTCGATAAATGGCAGTACGCCAGTCGCGGCCATACCCTTTCGAGGCGCGGTAGTCCATATCCATAACTACGTAGCCTTCACTGGCAAGCAACGAGTGGAACATAAACTCGCGGAAGTAACCGGACCAGCCAAAGTGTGAATTTTGCAAATAACCGGCGCCGTGGTTGAAAATAACCGCCTTACGGGTATTACCGCTTTCATCGCTTTGGTAATCGCTGGGGTAATACACTTTCGCATACACCGGTTGCTCACCATGGCTTGACGGTACGGCAACGACTTTCGGAGCCACCAGCTTAGTTGCTTTGAATTGCTCCGATACGGTGTGAGTTAGCTGCGTAACCTTAGCCCCCGGTGCCGCATCCATGACATAAAGCTCCGGCGGGTGCATGATTTTTGAGTGCTGTAACAACAGTTTTTGCTCATCAGGACTCAAACTATAATCAGTCATGCCATCAAGGCTGGTTAGCGCCTCGCTGTTGCCGCTATCCAAGTTTAAGCGATACACCTCGTAAATACCTGGGTGCTTTTTATTCGCTTTGTAGTAAAGATATTGGTCATTTTCGCTCAAGGTCAGGTTAGACACCTCAAATTGGCCGTCGGTACGCTGGGTTGCTTTACCTGTTAACGGCTTAGTGTAGATGTGGCTATAACCGGATTGCTCTGACAAGAAATACAAGGTGTCGCTGGTGTTTAACCAGCCAAAATCATTAAAGGTGTAGTTGATCCAGGCATCGTCGTGTAAACGATGTTGGTTCACTAACTTTTTGCCTTTAAAGTCAACGGTCGCTATCCAGCGGTCTTTGTTATCCCAAGCCTCAAGCATAACGGCAACTTGCGAGCCACTGCGGTTCCATTGAATGGCACTTTGACCCCAGCCCCAATCCATCATTAAATTGATTTCACGGCGCTTAGTTTCGCTTTCATACTCTTTGCCTTGGCGCGCATAGTTTTCACGCTTCACCTCGGCAAGCACATCTTCATTCCAACCGGGCAAGGTATTATAGGTCAGCGTTGTTTTTGCTTTGCTCGGCAAGTCGATATACACCAATTCTGTGCCCTGTGGCTTGGCATCCGCAACCCGGCGACGGGCTGGTACCGATTCTACCCCTGCATCTTGGGTAATGTAATTAGGCATGATGTCGGTGTCTGCGCGCCAGCTTCTATCATCGGTTAACGCAACGATAAGCTTACTGCCATCGGGAGAGAGCTGGGCATCCACTAAACGCTTTTTATCGCCTAGATAAATGGTGGCATCGACTACCGCGCTATTTTCATTCGCTAACTGCTGGTCGCGCTCGAGGGCATCTTTTTGATTTTTTAGCTGCAGTGCAACATAGTCAATAAGCTTATGTTGTTCCTTAGCAATGTAGCTTTTCGGCTCATTAACCTTGATTGGCTTATCTTCGAGCTTAAGGTTGGCCAACTCACTATGCAGCCCGGTGCCTAAGTCTACATGCATAAACACGTTACCACGGCGATATACTAGGCTGTTATCATTTAAAAACTGCGGCGCAGATTCAAATGCCGACGTTTTGGTGATTTGCACTAAGGTGTTGGCAGAGGTATCACGAACAAATACATCCCCTTTAAATACATAGGCCTGTAAGCGGTTATCTTGACTGTATACGGCCTTATCATCGCCCAACGTGTGTAGCTGCGCCAGCGTTACTTTGGTTGCACTGTCTGCGCCAACGGCCTGTGTGTAGGTGTCGCGTAGTTGATTACCTTGTTGTTTTTGCTGATAAACAACGGTGTTTGAATCGCTGTGCCAAAACGCGCCTTCTGGCTGGTTACCTATCCAGTCCGGATCAGCCATAGCTTGTTCAAGGGTAATAGCCACTGAACCTGGTTTTGCCGGTGTCTCCACTTGGCTTGGGACGGGAGTTTGATTCGTTTCTACTTGCGTGTTGCTTTGTTGTGCGGTGCTTTGACAGCCGCTGAGGATAAAACTGGAAGCAATGGTCGCCGCCAGTACTGATTTATGGAACATGATTGTCTTCAACTAAATACACGGTGCCCTGATTTAAGCAAAAACTCACAAGCAAAGACAGTGTTTTAAGACCAACGGCAGTTTACTTAGACAAAAAAAAGGTCAGCAAGGGATGCTGACCAAAACTCTGCGCTAGCAATAACGAAACAAGTACGGAACCTGCTTCACATATATATAGAGTACTAAGCGGCTAAATGGTTCACTGTTTTTTTATTAATTTTAGGTCCATCCACACAAGACGATGATCTGACGAGGCTTTTCTATCACTAATTAATTTATATTGTGCCGGGTCTTGCTCCGTCGGCCAATATACACCTGCCGAGATTGGCTCAAAACCGAACTTTGATGGCAACACATAATCAGCTCTAGCACGCCAGCTGGCGGTGTAATAACGCGCATACGCTTGCTCATCCACCCCTGCTCCTCCGGAGCTCTCGGGCACCATGCTGGCATCCACTTTATCATGCGCTAACACTTGATTAATGGCCTCAGGACGCGCTTTATCGCCTTGCGGTGCAGCGTTCAAATCCCCCAAGATAACAAATCGGCTGTTGTCATTGAGGCCTCCTTGGCGGCCTTGGTCATCCACCAAATAATCGCTTTGATTATCTAAATAATCGGCTATTAGTTTAATCTCAGCTTTATTACGCAGACCGTTTCTATCTTCCGGACCATCGAACACCGGTGGTGTAGGATGAGATGCCAGTAGATGTACACGTTTACCATCAACGCTGATAGGTACATCCCAGAATGACTTAGAGCTTAAGCGCGCAGCTTGCCATGTACGGTTATCATAAAAAGCATTGCCATCAAGCATGGGCATCTGCGCCTGCGGTTGTTGCGCCCATTTCAATTGTGCAAACGTGCGCACGCGCTCATAGTCAATGGGGTAGCGGCTTAAGATCACCATGCCGTATTGGCCAGGGTAGAAACCAAAGCCATAAGCATCCCCGCCATTGCCAGAGAGCTTACCATTACCGTCAAAGTCGTAGTCGCTGGCAACACCGGTATTAACGGGCGCACTATAGCTGTAGGGGTAATGAATGGCTTTTATACTGCCATGATCTTTGCCTAGATAGTGGCGTTGAAAAGCATCAACTTGTTCGCGCCAATTCTCGTTATAATCGAATTCATTGAGCAATATCACATCAGGACGCACCCGTTGAATAATATGCGCGATATTGTGAATTTGCGGGTGTTGCCCCTGGGCTAGCAAGGCAGGCAAAGGCGACTCACTTAGCTCACTGGGGTTAGTAACGTAGTTCGAGCCATCCATACTGACGTTAAAGGTCGCGATACGCAGCGTTGTTGGCACAGACGAATGAGGTTGCGCACAGGCCGCAACGAACAGACACAAGGAGCCAATAAGGCCAAAACGTTTGCACAAGGTCATTTAGGGTTTTCTCTTATATAAGCAAAATGAAAACGCCATACTAGCAGCTGTTAATGACATTGTGTCAGCGTTTGGGATGAAAAAACCGAGCTTCAAGGCTCGGTTTATTCGCTTAAATAGTCTTGTTGGTTGCCATCTGTACTTTGCAACCACAGGTGCTAATTGAGAATTAACTGATGGGCTCGTGCTTCAATACCAGGATAATCCTGCTCGCTGAGGTGCTCATGCAATTCACCGAGACGCTCCCCAAGCTCATGCAAGGTATTAGCACTGACATTGATATGACCCATTTTTCGCCCTGGTTTTACCGCTTTACCATACCAGTGACTGCGAACGCCAGTGGTGGCCAATACCTCTGCCGGGATCGCTGGCTGACCCAAAACGTTAATCATCGCACTCGGCTGCAATAGATAAGTACAGCCCAAAGGCAAACCGGCAACAGCACGCACATGGTTCTCGAACTGGCAACAATAAGCGCCTTGCTGTGTCCAATGACCCGAGTTGTGAACACGCGGCGCAATCTCATTGACTAGCAATTCACCGTCAACATCGAAAAACTCGATAGCAAGCACGCCAACATAATCCAGCGCATTGGCTATTTTGCTGTAGGCATCAACCGCCTGAGATTGCATGTCTTGGCTGACGATGCCTGCGACCGACAGCGTCAACACCCCGTCAGTGTGTTCATTTTCGGTGACCGGGTATACTTTTACATTCCCTTGTGCATCGCGCGCACCTATCACTGAAACTTCACGGTCAAACGCAATCATCTTTTCACAAATAATGCGATGCGACGCATCTTTATCTAAAAATGCCTGCATTTCTTGCCAGATTTCATCAGTCTGGTCGATGCTTTTTAAGCGCCATTGGCCTTTGCCGTCGTACCCAGCCTGACAAGTTTTGATCACCAAAGGTAAACCCAGTTCATTCACCGCTTGCTCAAGGTGAGTACGTTCACTCACTAAAATATACGGAGCACTCGGTACGCCAGCATTATCGAGCAGCGCCTTCTCTTTGGCGCGATCGCCGCCGCATTCAATTGCTTTTTTACCGGGGAAGAATTTGCCGCTTTGCTCACAGGCCGCAAGCACATCGCTGGGAATATGCTCAAACTCAGCAGTAATACGGTCGCTACTTGCGATTGCTTGCTCTAACGTTTGCGTATAGTGCTCACCGGTTACCGGGTGCACCACTTGTTTGCTAGCGACGTCATAAGCACGAATATGGATATCCAGCGGCGCTGCTACAAGCGCCATCATACGCGCTAGTTGGCCCGCGCCCAGAACTAACATTTGCATATACAACTCGCTTATTCAGCTGGGTTAGGGTTAGCTAAAACAGTGTCTGTCTGCTCGGCACGAAATTGGTCAATTTTCGCCAGTAGCTCTGGTTGCTGACAGCCCAAGATTTGCGCTGCCAACAGTCCCGCATTCGCGGCACCGGCATCACCAATAGCTAAAGTACCTACCGCCACACCTTTTGGCATTTGGCAGATTGATAATAACGAGTCAACACCATTGAGCGCTTTCGATTTTACTGGCACGCCCAATACCGGTAGCGAGGTAAAAGCGGCCGCCATACCCGGTAAATGCGCAGCCCCGCCAGCACCGGCGATGATCACTTTAATACCACGCTCAGCAGCTGAGCTCGCATAATCAGCTAAAAGTTGAGGAGTGCGATGCGCAGAAACCACTTTGGTTTCATACTCGACACCGAATTTATCCAGCATGTCCGCCGCATGTTGCATGGTGGGCCAGTCTGACTTTGAGCCCATAATAATTCCTACTTTCATTGCCACTCCTCAGTATGAACGATATAAATGTAAATTACGCCGTATGATGACCAAGCATCAAGGGGGGTTAGCGCCGCAGTGATTCTCTTTCACCGCAAAAATTGTCGCGTATTATACTAAAAAGCCCGATAAAAAGCATGGCTAAGTTTTGTTGCTAGGGGCAATGAACAAAGTTATCCATTCGCTGCTTTCCAAACTCGCCATGCCTTAGCAGGCCCCATTATCAATGCCAAAACCACCACCCCTCCGGGGATGAGCACCGCCTTTAGCACCGGCCCTAACACATAGCTGTAAAAGCATATAAAGGGCACAAACAACACATAACCGATTATCCGTGATACTATATTAACGACTGATTCCATTGTAGTTTTCCATTAACCTATAAAAATGAGCGCGCTCATTATAATAATTGAGCACGCTCAATATCAAGCAAAAGGGTTTGTTTTGAGTAACCAATTAACGCCTAAAAAACTGCAAACACGAACACGGATCTGCCAAACCGCGTGGGAGCTGTTTATTGCCAACGGGTTTGAGAGCACGTCAACACGTGATATTGCCAAGGCTGCAGGGATAGCAAATGGTACCTTGTTTAGCCATTTTGCGAATAAAGATGAGTTGCTCAAGGTGTTAATGATTGCGCAGATTGATAACGTCATCGCTGATGCCCAACGCAGTGACGACCATCAGCAGCCAAAACTGAAAATGCGCCACTATGCCACGCACCTGTATGCGTTTTATTTGCAGCATGTGGAATTCAGTAAGACCCTACTACAGAGTTTGATTTGGCAAGGACAGTTTTTCGATGAGCAAATACAGCAATTTAAAGCGTTGTTATTTGCATCGGCTCCCCAGTATGACGAGGTGCGTGCCGCAGCCATGATGGACTGTTACTTTATGACTTTGATAGAGGGGTTAAATCAGCCAGCCCCTAACGCTAATGCTATGGTACGTCGCTTAAGTGCCAAGCTCGCCCTACTCTAATCAGGATTAACTTGCTTGATTGAGTTGCTCGCCAATATCGAGTGCACAGGCCGGTAACGCTAAACTATAGAGTTGCGCGCTAATTGGTTTGAAGCCTGCACGGGTAAGCGTATTGATACTGCGGTGATTTTCGACCATCACTCGTGCTTGGATACGCGTGAGCGGCTTATCAATATAGCGGCCGTATTCGGCTAATAGCAAAGCTATTGCTGCTTGCATATAACCTTTACCCCAATGCTGAGGATGAAGTTCAAAGCCGAGCTCCGCGCAACCTTGGGCGATATTATATAAGCCGCAGCTACCAATGACCTGGTGCTGGTGAATGATAGCAAAGCGCACGCCTTGCCCTTTTAGAAGTAGTTCGATGTCCGCTTGAATCATACTACGCACCTCAGTTTTAGTTTTCGGTGGTAAATAATCATTAAAGCGAAAAACCAAAGGCTGCGAGAGAATAGCAAACATTGCCGGTGCATCTTTGTGGCCTATGGGGCGTAAACTGAGCCCGCGAGATGGGCAGCGATTCATAGCGGTAAGAGTATATCGGGCTTGAGTTAGCGAATTATTGCCTTAAACTATGCTCAAGAGCAAGCACTAGAAGTTAAAAACACTCATGGCTGATGATTTTATTATGGTTCCTCCTACTACCACGGTGTACTGCCCTAAACGCGGCGAGGGCTGGACGTTAACAGGGATCACTGGCATTGAGGAGTTCGTTTCAGTGATGTTTGATGGCGTCCGCTACACCCTAAGCGCCAAAGAGGTGGTTGAGGAGTTGATCCCCAACCAGCAGCAACGCCAGCAACAAAGCGCGTAATTGCTTAACTGAAAACAAAAAAGCGCACTCCAAAGTGCGCTTTTTTTAGTTCCACAACAGCCGTTAGCTTTGCGTTGACAGTGCATGAATTCGCGCATCCAATGGCGGGTGTGAAGCAAATAGCTCACCAATAGAGCGCCCTGGTGCGATACCAAAGGCCATCATTGAGCCTTCTAGCTGTGACTCATGGTTGCCTTTTAAGCGCTCTAGTGCGGCACGCATTTTATGTGCGCCCACTAACTCGGCTGCGCCTCTGTCTGCGGCAAATTCACGTTTGCGGCTGAAGTAAGCAACGACCACAGAAGCGAGTATGCCAAATAACACCTGAAAAACCATATCGAAAATAAAATAGGTCCAGCTGGGGCCACTTTGCTCCTCATCGCCATTGAGGAAATTATCAACGATGCCAGCCAATACCTTAGCAAAGAAGATAACGAAGGTATTCACGACTCCTTGAATCAACGTCAATGTCACCATGTCGCCATTGGCCACATGAGAGACTTCATGAGCGAGTACCGCTTCGGCTTCTTCTTGGCTCATGTTGTGAAGCAAGCCACTGCTTACCGCGACTAACGCGTTGTTTTTCGATGGTCCAGTAGCAAAAGCATTGATTTCTGGGCTGTCGTAAATAGCAACCTCTGGCATGTTGATACCGCGTTGACGCGCTTGCTCGGCAACCGTGTTTACCAGCCACTGCTCGGTACCGGAGCGCGGCTGCTCAATAACATATGCGCCAGTGGAGCGTTTAGCTATCCACTTAGACATCAACAATGAGATAAAGGAGCCACCAAAACCAAACACAGCGGCGATGATGAGGATCCCTCCCATACTGCGACTTGATATCCCCAGCACCGAGAATACGATAGATAACACCACACCCAGCACTAACATAACGGCAAGGTTGGTCAATAAAAAGAGCACAACACGTTTCATACTACATTTCTCCAACGGGTAAGATTATTCATTAGGGATCATCGAGTGATCCATAATGGATAGCGTCACCCTATCGACGCGTTATGCTCAATATATATAGGCAGATGTTTACGGTATCAAGTTATTTCGGCAAACGGATTTGTAAGCAACTGTAACCTTAACCTAACTCGAATAGCTCCATTAGAGCGCGGTGGATTTTTAGCTTTGGTGTGTGCTCGGTATAAGGGCTTTCACCAAGAAATGGAGCTGGCAGCCTTGCTTTCAAAGTGGCCAAATTGGCATCGTATTCCTGCATCTGTGGATCCACTTGGTTGGCTACCCACCCAGCGACGTGTACACCTTGATGCGCCAGCACTTCCATCGTTAATAATGCATGGTTGAGGCAACCGAGTTTCATACCCACCACTAAAATGACTGGCAGCTGCTCAGCAAGCACCCAATCACTTAACAGCTCCGTGTCGTTGATGGGTAGTAGCCAACCTCCGGCGCCTTCGGTAATGAGAATATCGGCACCGCAACTTTTAAACTCGTTGTATGCGCTGCGTAACTTGCTAATGCTAATATGTTCTCCTTGCTGCGCAGCAGCAATATGAGGTGCAATCGGTGGCGCAAAAATAAACGGATTTACTTGCTCATAGAGCACATTGGTGTTGCCGCTTTCGATGAGTGTCAGTGCATCAGTATTGACCAGTCGGCCAAACGCCTCCTCAGCACCAGCGGCGATGGGCTTAAACCCGGCCGCCTTCTTTTTATGCTGTACAGCGAGTTTCAGTAGCAAGCTGGTAACATGGGTTTTACCTGCATCGGTGTCGGTTGCGGTAACAAAAAACTGTTTCATTTAATGAGCTCCAAAAATGCGACGTTATAGCTTAACTCCACGCCCGGCTGCGATCCCTGCAAATGGTTGAGAATCTGCATATACTGATTCTTCGATAAGTGACGGTGGCCATGCTCACAGCTATTGGCACCAATAGCCGACAAACTTTTTAACGCCTGTTTAGCACTGTCAAAGCGATCGAATAACCTTGCTTCATGCTGCCATTGCACCTTAAACCCAGCTAGCTTTGCCGCTAGGGTCAAATCGCCAACACGTATAAATTGGTTAATGGCTGGCACCCCTGCCGTGGCAAAAGCAGCTTTCACTTCCTCAAGGGAGCCCTCGCTCACCACGGCAATATATGCCCGCCCATTCGCCGTTAAAATACGGTGTAACTCGCAAAGTAAGGCAGCTAAATCAGCAGACCATTGCATCGCAAAGTTACTAAAGACGGTATCTATCGCTGCACTGTGTATTGGTAGCGTGTCCATATCTGCGCACACCACATGATTGTCATCGCCACCTAAGGTTCGTGCACACTGGAGCATGGATTCTGATAAATCAAGAGACACTAACTGCTGTGCCCTGACACTGAGCGCATGGCTATTGACGCCGGGACCCGCGCCTAAGTCTAAACATACACCCAAATGTCTGGGGCCAATGTAGTCTAACAAAACATTACTGCTCGCGGCTTGCACCCGCGCATGCTGCTGATAATTCGTTGCCGCTTTGGAGAATTGCCGCTGGGTAGTGAGTTTTAACGCCGCACTCATCGGCATTGCTCCAAGGCGCTGACTAAGGTGTCGATATCTTGCTCAGTATGAGCCGCCGTTAAGGTAATACGCAAACGCGCAGTATTGTGGGCCACAGTGGGCGGTCGTATAGCACTAAGCCATATGCCTTTTTCACGAAGTTGATTTTGCATCACCAACGCTGATTCACTATCGCCGACGATCAACGGCTGTATCGGTGTATCTGAGGGCATCAGCGCTAAATGAGCCGCCGCACATTGGCTTTTAAAGTAATCAATCAGTGCTGATAAATGTTGGCGCTCGGCGTCGGCCGCCAACAACTGCGTTAGTCGCTCGTCAATCACCTCACATTGCAAAGCGGACAGTGCCGTGGAGTAAGTGTAATCGCGATTACTTTGCAGCAGCAAATCAATGACCTTGTTGCTAGCTAGTACAATAGCACCATTAGCGGCTAGTGCTTTACCAAAGGTGAGCACTAAAATATCGGGCTTAAGCACTGCAGCGCTGCCTTTGCCTCCACCGAGTACCCCAAACCCATGGGCATCATCAAGCATTAACCAGGCCCGGTGCTTCTCACATTGACTTCGCAGCTGTTCAAGGGGCGCGCAGTCGCCATCCATTGAGAACACGCCCTCGCTCACCACCAGCTTATGGTGGGCTTTGGATTTGCCCAAGCGCGCATCCAGATGCGCCATATTATTGTGATTAAAGCGCTGCATCTGTGCGTTAGCAGCAAGGCCGCCATCGACTAAACTGGCATGATTCAGTTTGTCTTGCACAATCAAGCCTTCACGGGCTTGAGCAAACAAGGCTTTTAGCACACTGGCATTCGCACTAAAACCGCTGGCAAACAGCAGCGCTGACTCAAAGCCATAAAGTGCGCAAAAACGTTGCTCTAGCTCTGCTTGCTGACGACTGTACCCAGTAACCAACGGCGAACTGTGCCCGCCACTGCGCCCTTTTAATGGCGGCAGCGGCCGATCGCCTAAGGCAAGATAGTCATTGGACGCAAAATTTAAATAGCGTCGACCATCTACGGCCAAGGTGCGCGCACACATGTCATCGACGACCACGCGCTGACGCAGTAAGTGCTGCTCTTTGGCCCCCTCGAGCACATTATCAATGTATTCAAACGCCATTAGGGTGCTTCGTAAAACAGCTCTGATGTTTTCTTATCAGCGATAGCTGAACTTAATGACGCTTCATAGGCCTCGTCTGAGTAATCCTGAGCCTGCTCTGGGCGCATCCCCAGTTTGCGAATAAGGTTCATATCGGCATCGGCTTCTGGGTTATCGGTGGTCAGCAATTTGTCACCATAGAAGATGGAGTTTGCTCCGGCAAAGAAACACATGCTTTGCATCTGCTCATTCATTGCCGTGCGCCCTGCTGATAAACGCACGTAGCTTTTCGGCATCATGATACGCGCCACAGCAATGGTGCGAATGAACTCGAACTGGTCTAAATCATCGACGTTTTCTAAAGGCGTGCCCTTAACCTTGACCAGCATATTAATCGGTACACTTTCCGGTTGCTTAGGCAAGTTTGCCAGTTGGATCAGTAGGCCGTAGCGATCAGAAGCCTGCTCTCCCATACCGATAATGCCACCGGAGCAAACCTTCATGCCGGCATCACGCACATGATCCAGTGTGTCTAAACGGTCTTGGTAAGTGCGCGTCGTGATAATCTGCTCATAGTATTCAGGTGAAGTATCAAGGTTATGGTTATAGTAGTCTAACCCCGCCCCGCGCAGCTGCTTGGCTTTATCGTTATCGAGCTTACCCAGTGTCATACAGGTCTCTAAACCAAGCTCTTTTACTTCGCGGACCATGCGTTCAATGTAGGGCATATCGCGGTCTTTAGGGTCTGACCATGCAGCGCCCATGCAAAAACGGGTCGCGCCTTTTGACTTGGCGGCCCTGGCCTGCTCAACCACTTTTTCTACTTCCATCAAGCGTTCACGCTCGAGGTCGGTTTTGTAGTGCCCTGACTGAGGGCAATATTTACAATCTTCTGGGCAGGCGCCGGTTTTAATCGATAATAAAGTCGAAATTTGCACTTCGTTAGGGTTAAAGTGTTGACGGTGAATGCTTGCCGCTTTGAACAGCAAATCATTAAATGGCATGTCAAAAAGGGCTTTAACTTGTTCGTGCGTCCAGTTATAACGGATTTCGGCCTGTTCCATAGAGTTCTCTTTATTATCGACGGTAGAATTTAATTTTGTATCAGTCTACGAGTTGCCTTAGTATTGTCAACGCTGCAATGACATTTGAAGTTTACCTATGAGCAATAATTATACACATATCGACACTGAGTTTGATCGTGAGCACATTTGGCACCCCTACACATCAATGCTCAACCCTCTTCCCAATTACCCCGTTACCCATGCTGAGGGAACCCGCATTTATCTGCAAAGTGGCGAAGCCTTAATTGATGGTATGGCATCGTGGTGGAGTGCCCTGCATGGCTACAATCACCCCAAACTAAATGAAGCGCTGCAAAGCCAAAGCAACAATATGAGCCATGTTATGTTTGGCGGTATCACTCACGCGCCAGCAGTTGAACTGTGTAAAAAATTAGTGGCGATGACTCCTAAAGCGCTCGACAAGGTGTTTCTTGCCGATGGCGGCTCAGTAAGTGTGGAAGTGGCAATAAAAATGGCAGTGCAATATTGGTATAGCCAAGGCCATAAACAAAAGCATAAGCTTATGACCCCGCAAAAGGGCTATCACGGCGATACCTTTGCCGCGATGAGTGTGTGCGACCCGGTCAACTCAATGCACAGTATGTATCGCGGATTTTTACCCGAACAAATCTTTGTGCCGCCACCCCGTAGCCGTTTTAATGAACACTTCGACGCAGAAGAGGCGCACACCCTAGAGCAATACTTTGCCAAACATCATCATGAAGTGGCGGCTTTTATCATTGAGCCCATCGTCCAAAATGCCGGCGGTATGAACTTTTATCATCCCGACTATTTAAAAACTGTGCGCCAGTTGTGCGACCGCTACGAGATATTGCTTATTTGCGACGAAATTGCCACTGGCTTTGGCCGCACCGGTACCTTGTTCGCTGTTGAACACGCCGATATTACTCCAGATATTATGTGTGTGGGTAAAGCTCTTACCGGTGGCTATATGACCTTAGCCGCAACACTGACCACGAGTCATGTAGCACGCGGTATTTGCGAAGGCGAAGCAGGCGTTTTGATGCACGGTCCCACCTTTATGGGTAACCCGCTGGCCTGCGCCGTGGCCAACAAAAGTCTCGAATTGTTGCTCGATAATAATTGGCATGGACAAATAAAGGATATTCATCATTGGCTTGGTGCCTTAGAGCGCTGCCGCGAATTAGCCGCCGTGGTTGATGTACGCCGCCTTGGCGCCATCGGTGTAGTTGAGCTCAATAGCGCTGTGGATGTCGCCAAGATCCAGCAGTTCTTTGTCAGCCAAGGAGTCTGGATCCGCCCCTTTGGTAAATTGATTTATCTTATGCCGCCGTTTGTTAGCAGCGAAAGCGACATTCAGCGCTTAGCCACGGCAATATACGATGCTATCGCTCAGGGCCATTACTAATGAGGTGGTGACTGTTGCCCCTTTGAGCTGGCTATCGCCACAGTTTATAATCAGCTCAAAGAGTTAGCTTACTTTTCGCTGAACAATTAGTTTCACTGCGTAGCAATTTCACACACGCTTGAGCGCGCCAAAGGCCGCTCTTTGCGTGTTACAGCGCAATTATATTCGCACTTAGGACTAGGAATTGGCTTGACCTTTTTGTTAGAGTACCAACCTTTTCAACTAGCAAGTGAAAATATATGCAGCAAACCGTTCAAATACAGCCAGCGGAAACCTTTGTCCCGCCTAGGTTTACCGTGTATCAACACCGTCAAATTGATAAAATTGAAGCCCTACACCAACTACCAGAGCATATGCGCTTTGAGATGAAGGTCGTGGCCAGTGTATTCCCATTCCGCGTAAATAACTTTGTAATTGAAGAATTGATTGATTGGGATAAAGTTCCCAATGATCCGGTATTCCAACTTACGTTTCCTCAGCGTGGTATGTTAGATGACGAGTCGTACGAGCAAATGGCTGCGCTGCATAGAACGGACCCAACCGCTGAACAGGTAATGGAACTGGCACAACAGATCCGTAACAAGCTGAACCCGCACCCTGCCGGGCAAATGGAAAAGAATGTGCCCGAGCTCGATGGTGAGCGCGTTGAAGGCATCCAACATAAGTACAAAGAAACCGTGTTGTTCTTCCCAGCACAAGGACAATATTGTCATTCTTACTGTACTTTCTGCTTCCGCTGGGCGCAGTTTGTTGGTAAAGCGACACGTTTCAATAACAACGATGCGGACTTACTGCATAACTATCTGCGTGAGCACAAAGAGGTTACCGATCTACTCGTCACTGGCGGTGACCCAATGGTAATGCGTACCGTCAAGCTTCGTGGCTACCTTGAAAAGCTTAAAGAGCCCGAATTTGACCATATTCGCACCATCCGTATTGGCACCAAGTCACTGACTTTCTGGCCGTTCCGTTATTTAACCGATCCTGATGCGCAAGACTTACTGGCCTTGATTAAAGAGCTTGTGGATGCAGGCAAGCACGTTTCCATTATGGCCCACATAAACCATAAGCAAGAGCTGCGCACCGCCGCTACACGTGAAGCGATTGCCCTATTGCGCAAAACCGGCGCGCAAATCCGTACCCAAGCACCACTCCTTAATAACATTAATACCGACCCGAATATGTGGGCGGAAATGTGGAAAGAGCAAACGCAGCTAGGGATGATCCCGTACTACATGTTTATTGAACGTGATACCGGGGCCAAGCGTTACTTTGAGCTACCACTTTATAAAACTTGGGAAACCTTCCGCGAAGCTTATAAACAGGTATCCGGTGTCAGTCGTACCGTGCGCGGCCCATCTATGAGTGCCGGCCCAGGTAAAGTGGAAGTATCTGGCGTCAGCGAGATTGCCGGTGAAAAGGTCTTCGTACTGCGCTTTATTCAAGCTCGCAACCCAGATTGGGTTCAGCGTCCTTTCTTTGCTAAGTATGACGAAAACGCCACATGGCTTAATGACTTAAAACCTGCATTTGGCGAAGAAAAGTTCTTCTGGGAAGACGAATACAACGCCATGTAATAAAAAAACCGCCCTTGAGGCGGTTTTTTTACGACTTATAGTTACCACTCAAATTGATAGGCCATTTTCGCTATCGTCCGCAGCGCTACTTTGTGGGTGTTGCGCTGAGCATATAGGTGTTGCATTGCTTTGTCTTTTACCTCGCCAACGATCACCTCTTTGACTTGATAACCGAGCGCATGCGCGGCTTCAATGTAGGCGATAAATTCCCACTTTTTGATATTGGTGTTATCAACAATCACTAACGGAATGCCCTCCGCGAGCGCTTTAATATAACGGGCTAAATTAAGATTGTGATATTCAGGTAACTTGTGCTTATCAAATTGATAGTGGCCATCTTGCACGAAGAAATCGTCGGTACTGCAAATAAAGTATTGGCTAGCATCGCCGGCAACGAGGTCGTCGGCAAGGCTCTGCGCATAGTGGGTTTTACCACTACCTGGCAAGCCGCGTAGGATAAAAGCTTGTTTCATTAACTACTCACTGCGTTTTAACTTAAGATTGCAAGGGTAAAGCTGACACACAAAAACGCTAAAGCAATAAGCGAAAGTGCAGCCAGATGCATCATTTTATTTATATTTCTTGCCCTTATAATGCCACAAACGCAGCAAAGACCACACAGCATTAGCATGATTAAGGCGCTATTTTTCGGTTTTAAGAGCCAATGCTCGCGAATGGGCACGTCGAAATAACGTAATATGCCGTAATCTACATCAGGGCGAGCGTAGTGAATCAATACTAATACCACAACAAAAAGCACCCAGCCTACACCTGCACACCAAGCGACTAATCGAAAAGGGCCCGGTTTATCTCCCCTCAACATGCTAAAGCGTCTCAATAATAAGTTATATATGATTAGTTTAGGTGATATTTTCTACGCTTTTACGTATTTCTGCCCTGATTGAGGCAATTGGCAGTTTTTTTCTCCCTAAATCACGGTTAAGATAGGCCTCTTAACTTTCATCATAATACTGCTGCTGCCAAGGTGCAGCACAGTGGGCAATAGTAATCATTGGAGTGAAAATGAGCCATACAGCAATCGCCGAGCTATTAAAAGGCGCCGTTGCCGTGGACACCCAGGTCAACATTAAAGGTTGGGTGCGCACACGTCGCGATTCTAAAGCAGGTATTTCGTTTCTAGCCGTTCATGACGGTTCGAGTTTTGATCCTATCCAAGCTGTAGTGCCTAATTCGCTCAATAATTATGATGAAGTAACCCGTTTAACGGCCGGCTGCTCGGTAAGCGTAACCGGTAAGCTCGTTGCGTCAGCCGGTAAAGGTCAGGCCTTTGAAATTCAAGCGGACAGCGTTGAAGTAATTGGCTGGGTAGAAAATCCTGATACGTACCCTATGGCAGCAAAGCGCCATAGTATTGAGTACCTACGTGAGCACGCCCACCTGCGTCCACGTACCAACGTGATTGGCGCGGTTACCCGTGTTCGTAACTGCTTATCGCAGGCTATCCACCGCTTTTTCCATGAGCGTGGCTATATGTGGATCAGCACTCCCATCATTACCGCCAGTGACTGCGAAGGCGCTGGTGAAATGTTCCGAGTGTCGACATTGGATATGCAGAACCTACCACGTACTGATAAGGGCGATATTGACTACAGCGAAGACTTTTTCGGTAAAGAAGCATTTTTAACGGTATCAGGCCAGCTCAACGGTGAAACCTATGCCAGCGCAATGTCAAAGATCTACACCTTTGGCCCCACCTTCCGTGCTGAAAACTCTAACACCTCGCGCCACCTGGCAGAGTTCTGGATGGTCGAGCCGGAAGTGGCCTTCGCCGATTTAAACGACATCGCTAAGCTTGCAGAAGACATGCTTAAGTATGTCTTTGCTGCGGTATTGGAAGAGCGTCGTGATGATATGGAGTTCTTCGCGCAACGTATCGAGAAAACCGCCATCAGTCGTCTCGAGGAATTCGTCAGCAAGGACTTTGCACAGGTTGATTACACCGACGCTATCGAGATTCTTAAGGCGTGCGGTAAGAAGTTTGAATACGCTGTTGAGTGGGGTGTGGATTTACAGTCTGAACATGAGCGTTATCTGGCTGAAGAGCACTTCAAAGCACCTGTGGTTATCAAAAACTACCCGCGCGATATCAAAGCCTTCTACATGCGCCAGAATGAAGACGGCAAAACCGTTGCAGCAATGGATGTCGTTGCCCCAGGGATTGGCGAGATCATCGGTGGCTCGCAGCGTGAAGAACGTTTAGATGTACTTGATGCTCGTTTAGAGGAAATGGGCTTAAACAAAGAAGACTATAGCTGGTATCGCGACTTACGCCGCTACGGCACGGTGCCTCACTCAGGCTTTGGTTTAGGTTTTGAACGTTTAGTCGCTTACGTGACCGGTATGGGCAATGTCCGTGACGTGATTGCCTTCCCACGCACTAAAGGCAGCGCTACTTACTAATAACGGCGCACGCTATAGACATCAAAAACCCGCTCACGTAGCGGGTTTTTATTTGCGCCTAAGCTGTTGAAACAACATTACCTACAAAAAAGCCCACAACACAAAAACAGTCGCGGGCTTTTTGTAAATTAGTTGCGCTTTAAAGCTTGGCTTCTAACTCAGGTAGAACATCGAATAAATCAGCCACTAACCCATAGTCAGCTACTTGGAAAATCGGTGCCTCTGGGTCTTTGTTGATAGCTACAATGACCTTTGAGTCTTTCATACCTGCCAAATGCTGGATGGC
Source organism: Pseudoalteromonas sp. CO325X (assembly GCF_004208955.1). NCBI lineage: Bacteria > Pseudomonadati > Pseudomonadota > Gammaproteobacteria > Alteromonadales > Pseudoalteromonadaceae > Pseudoalteromonas > Pseudoalteromonas sp. CO325X. The sequence goes on along the minus strand of NZ_SGPG01000022.1, from coordinate 203,492 downwards.
ACCACTGATACCCACGGCTATGTACAAATCAGGAGCGACAATTTTGCCGGTTTGCCCTACTTGCATATCGTTCGGCACAAAGCCCGCGTCTACCGCAGCGCGTGAAGCGCCAATAGCCGCACCGAGCTTATCGGCAATACCTTCTAACAGTTTGAAGTTTTCACCATTTTGCATGCCTCGACCGCCGGAAATAACCACATCAGCAGCGGTTAATTCAGGGCGTTCAGACTCAGTTTGCTCTTTAGAGACAAACTCACTGTTCGTTGAGGCCATGCTATTGTCAATCTTTTCGATGCTGGCACTGCCGTCGCTACTCACCGCATCAAAGGCACTGGCACGCACAGTAATAACATGCACAGACTCAAGTGACTTCACCGTCGCAATGGCGTTACCAGCATAAATCGGGCGTTTGAACGTATCAGCGTCGATAACATCAATAATGTCCGATACTTGCGCTTTGTCTAACAGCGCCGCAACCCGTGGCATAATGTTTTTGCCGGTGGTCGTCGCACTGGCAAATAAATGGCTGTAATCACCCGCTAGGCTCACAATTAAATCAGCGGTGTTTTCAGCTAGTTGGTGTGCATAGTCACTGCTGTCAGCGACCAACACGCGACTGACACCGCTTAGCTTGCTGGCCTGTTCGGCTGCGTCATTAAGGTTTTCACCAACCAGCAACACATCAATATCAGCGCCTACTTTGTGCGCCGCGCTTAATGTCTTCGCGGTTTCAGGCTTTAGTTCACCGTACTCGTGCTCAGCTACCACTAATGCTTTCATGACACCACCTTTGCTTCATTTTTTAACTTATTCACTAAGGTTTCAACGTCTTCGACGATTTCACCACTTTGACGCTGAGCAGGCTCTTCCACGCTCACCAACTGCACTCGCGCAGCAAGGTCGACGCCCATATCCGCAGCGCTTTTCACATCTAAAGGTTTGCGTTTTGCTTTCATAATGTTAGGCAATGATGCATAACGGGGTTCGTTCAAACGCAAATCAGTCGTGACAATCGCAGGAAGCGCGAGCGCTACAGTTTGTAAGCCACCATCAACCTCACGCGTCACGTTCACTTTGCCATCGTTAATATCCACTTTTGAGGCAAAAGTACCCTGCCCCCATCCGCGTAGTGCAGCCAGCATTTGCCCAGTTTGGTTATTGTCTGAGTCGATACTTTGCTTCCCTAAGATAACCAAATCGGGTTGCTGCTCATCAATTAACTTGTCGAGTAGTTTTGCCACATGCAGTGAGTCTAGCTTCTCATCACTTTCGATATGAATGGCGCTGTCGGCACCCAGAGCCAGTGCAGTGCGCAACTGCTCTTGCGATGACTTATCACCAATAGTCACAGCAACCACTTCCGTTGCCTTACCTGATTCTTTTAGGCGAATAGCTTCTTCTATGGCGATTTCGCAAAATGGGTTCATCGCCATTTTCACATTCGCCAAATCGACATCGCTGTTATCTGCCTTTACGCGTACTTTGACGTTGTAGTCGATGACACGTTTGATGGGCACTAATACTTTCATATTTGCTCCTGTTGACACGCGAGTGGACGTTTTAAAGCGGCTGTAACCTGCGCGGTTACTACTGACACGCCCACACCTGACGTTAACGTAAACTTATTTATTTGATGAAATCAGACTACTTCCTGTTGACGTAAACGTCAACCTAAAATAACCTTGGACAATAACCTTTTGTGTAACGATTAATTTGCATTTCGTAACACCTTATACCGTCATATAAAGCAGGGGATCATTATGGTAGAACGCGAAACCATGGAATTTGACGTGGTCATCGTCGGTGCAGGGCCTAGCGGCCTTGCTAGCGCCATTAAGCTCGCGCAATTAGCACAAGAACAACAACAAGAATTGATGATTTGCGTGGTTGAAAAAGGCTCTGAGGTAGGTGCTCATGTGCTCTCTGGTGCCGTTTTCGAAACTCGCGCACTCGATGAGCTACTCCCTAATTGGCAGGAGCTAGGCGCGCCATTGCATACCCAAGTCACCGAAGACGAAATTTTATGGTTCAGTGATGAGCAAAAAGCTAAATCCCTGCCCCACTTTATGGTGCCAAAAACCTTTCATAATAATGGCAACTATATCGTCTCTATGGGCAACGTTTGTCGTTTTTTAGCCGAGCAAGCAGAACAATTAGGCGTCGAAATTTTCCCTGGTTTTTCCGCGCACGAGCTAGTTATTGAAGACGACAGCGTCAAAGGCATCATTACCGGTGATATGGGCCGTGACAAAGAGGGCAATGAAAAGCCTGGGTTTATGCCGGGGATGGAGCTCAGAGCAAAATACACCATTTTCGCAGAAGGCTGCCGTGGCCACTTGGGTAAACAACTGATCAACCAATTTGCCCTAGATAAAGACCGCTCTGTGCAACACTACGGTCTGGGTTTTAAAGAAATCTGGCAAGTTGATGCACAGCAACATCAACAAGGAAAAGTAGTTCATGGCACGGGGTGGCCGCTTAGTGGAGATACCAATGGCGGTGCATTTATGTACCACTGCGAAGATAATCAAGTGGTGGTGGGCCTCATTGTCGACCTTAACTACACCAACCCGCACTTAAGTCCTTTTGATGAGTTTCAGCGTATGAAACATCATCCTGTATTCGCTGATGTGCTCAATGGCGGTAAACGCTTAGCCTACGGCGCGCGTGCAATAGCCAAAGGCGGGTTACATTCGCTACCGAAAATGCACTTCCCAGGCGGCCTACTCGTGGGCTGTGACGCAGGTACGCTGAATTTTGCCAAAATCAAAGGCAATCACACTGCAATGAAATCCGGTATGTTGGCAGCCGAAAGTATTTTCGCGGCAATAAAAGCCGGTGATCAGCACACTGATTTGGCTGACTACGCGCAGCGTTTTGAGTCCTCTTGGGTGTATGATGAGCTTTACCGCTCACGAAATTTTGGGCCGGCGATGCACAAATTGGGTAAGTTCTTCGGGGGCGCATATAACACGCTGGACCAAAACCTATTCGCAGGAAAGCTGCCTTTTACCTTTAAGGACAACACCCCTGATTACGCGACCCTGCTGAGCAGCTCACAAGCACCGAAAATTGACTACCCAAAGCCAGATGGTGAGCTTAGTTTTGACAAACTCTCATCGGTCTTTTTGTCTAATACCAATCACGAAGAGTCTCAGCCGTGTCACTTACAATTAAAGGATGCTGCGATACCTATTACGGTTAATTTGCCACGCTTTGATGAACCCGCACAGCGCTACTGCCCAGCTGGGGTTTACGAAGTGGATGACAGTAAAGGTGAGGCAAAGTTTGTGATCAATGCGCAAAACTGTGTGCACTGTAAAACCTGTGACATCAAAGATCCCAGCCAGAACATCACCTGGGTCACCCCTGAGGGAGCGGGTGGTCCCAACTACCCTAATATGTAGTTGTTATTAAGTACTTTATCCTAAGTTGCAACTGGGGCGTAAGCCCCTTTTTTATTTATATACACTACACTTGCTGTAACAGGTTGAGCATATTTGGGGAGCTCTATGAGTCAAGATACGGTTACTTTTCGATTTTTAGCCGAGCCTACTGATGTCAATTTCGGCGGTAAGGTCCACGGCGGAGTCGTCATGAAATGGATAGATCAAGCTGGCTATGCCTGTGCGGCAGGTTGGAGCGGTCATTACTGTGTCACGGTATCTGTGGCGGGAGTAAAATTTCGCCGGCCAGTGTTAGTGGGTCAATTAGTTGAAGTTAACGCCTCTATTGCGCATACCGGTAAAACCAGTATGCAAATATTTATACAAGTACGCTGTGGTGACCCCAAGACGCAACATATGGTCGAGACTAACCATTGCGTGATCAGTTTTGTCGCTATGGACCAAGCTGGCTACCCAGTAGAGGTGCCATGCTTTAAGGCAAAAACAGAAGAGCAGAAGCGCCTAGAGGCGTATGCGATTAAAATGAAAGAGATAGCCATCGAAACCGAAACACTTTTACAGAAGACCTGTTAATCGACTATTAATCAATTAGTTAGGTTTAATTCAGGGTGTAATTTTGACATTTACCGGAAAATTTTACACCTTTTTCAGGTCCACACAAAACAGCGGCGCGTTACACTCCTTAAGGCTTTGTAAATAACCCTGCGCTTTTGTGTAACTAACTGAATTATATATTAATAAAACACCTTATTTTAGTTGTTTTAAGACTCTTGGCATGGCCTCTGCTTTGTTAGGCATGAACTAACAAAATGGAGAATCAAGATGAAACACACTAACAAAACTGCTCGCTTTTCCCTTTGCGCTTTAGCGATGGCTTTGACGACAACCACAGCGATGGCTGCCCCTTCAAGTTATGAACCAAGCAGTGAAGTGAACCCTCGTTTCTACACCGGTATCGGTTACGGCCAATACTCATTTGAGTTCGACAATGATGACCTAGATACTGAATTTGATGACGATGCCGGTATGCTTGAAGCTTACGTAGGCACACAGCTCAATGATTATTGGAGTTTCGAGCTCGGCTATCACAACTTTGATGAAGTGTCTGATATCGACCAACAAGCAGAATTAGATGGTGTTTCGCTATCAACCAAACTCGCTCTGCCTGTTAGTGAGCGTTTCAAAGTTTACGCAACCGCCGGTTGGCTAGAATGGGATGCAGACCTACGTGCGCAACTTGATGACTTAACTATTGCTACTACGGAAGCTGATGGCGGCGATGTGTTTTATGGCGCTGGCGTACAGTTCGCGATGACAGAGCAAGTACGCTTCAACCTTGAATACGAGCGTTATGAACTAGACGAACAAATTGACCCTGAAATGGACGTTGCGTCTGTTTCGGTTGAATACCTATTCTAAGTAGCACTGCGCTTTCCCTACTTGTACAAGGGGCCCTGTGCCCCTTGTTTTTACCCGATGCCATGATTACACTGCGCTCACCTTAATTCGCTGTGTAAAACATTGTGTCTTCCCAGTATCAAATCACCGCCATTGGCCATATTCGCTCTCCGTATAAACAAAAGTTTGCTATTCCCCGGCAACCCCGGCTAGTTAGCGCGGCGCGCGCTGATCTTATCTTTACCGATGAATTTAATAGAGAAGAGTTTGTGCGTGGTATCGAGGAGTTTAGCCACCTATGGCTGTTGTTTCGTTTTCATGAAACGGCTGATAAAGGCTATTCACCGTTAGTTCGCCCTCCTCGCTTAGGAGGTAACGCTCGCAAAGGCGTGTTCGCTACCCGAGCAACATTCCGTCCCAACGCCATTGGCATGAGCGCTGTCGAACTACTGGGTGTGAATTACCAACACGGGCAGCTTAGTCTTCGTTTAGGGGGAATCGACTTACTCGATGGCACCCCAATTATTGATATCAAGCCCTATCTGCCTTATTCCGATGCCATGATGGATGCCAGTGCTGGCTTTGCCGATACCCGGCCACACACCCAGATGAGTGTCAGCTTTTCTGAACAAGCACAAAGTGTTATCGACAACAGCGACCCCGCTCTAGTGCTTGAGCATTTTATCACGCAAGTGCTTCAGCAAGACCCACGGCCAGCGTACAAAAAGAGTCAAGCTGGGGTGCAGCACTACGGCATGACCTTGTATGATTTTAATATTCGCTGGCAAGTAGACGGTGAGCACAATCATGTTCTCGAAATTTGCCCGCTTTAGCGCTTTGCCCTGCGCCCGAGCGCTGCTAAACTAGCGCTCTTACCTATTAATCATTAAATAAAAAACGGAATATTCATGCGTACCAGTCAGTATTTACTTGCGACCCTGAAAGAGACGCCCTCAGATGCCGAGGTGGTGAGCCACCAGCTCATGCTTCGTGCGGGCATGATCCGCAAACTCGCCTCCGGCCTATACACTTGGCTGCCTTCCGGCGTTAAAGTGCTGAAAAAAGTTGAAAACATTGTTCGTGAAGAAATGAATAAGGCTGGCGCCATTGAGATGCTCATGCCCATCATTCAACCTGCAGAGTTGTGGCAGGAGTCGGGCCGTTGGGAACAGTATGGTCCTGAGCTTTTGCGTATTGAAGACCGTCATAAACGCCCTTTTGCGCTAGGACCTACCCACGAAGAAGTGATCACTGATTGCGTGCGTAAAGAAATTAGTAGCTACAAACAGCTGCCAATCACCTTATACCAAATACAAACCAAAGTGCGCGATGAAATTCGTCCTCGTTTTGGCATCATGCGCTCGCGCGAGTTCGTTATGAAAGACGCTTACTCGTTCCACCTAAGTGACGAGTGTTTAGCGCAAACGTATGAAAAGCTACACCAAGCATATTGCAATATTTTTGACCGTTTAGGCTTAGATTACCGCCCAGTTCTTGCAGACACTGGTTCCATTGGTGGTAATTTGTCTCATGAATTCCACGTATTGGCCGAATCCGGTGAAGATGCTATCGCCTTCAGTGATGGCAGTGATTATGCCGCAAATATCGAAAAGGCAGAGGCAAAAGCCCCGAGCGAAGCCCGTCCTGAGCCGAGCAAAGAATTGCAAAAGTTCGATACCCCGAAAGCAAAAACCATTGCTGACCTTAAAGAGCATTATGGCGTTAAGCCGCACCGTGGCGTAAAAACTTTATTTGTTTACGGCGAAGCAGACGAGCAAGAGCAACGCCCATTGGTTGCTTTAGTACTGCGTGGCGATCATGAGCTCAACGAACTCAAAGCAGAGAAGCTTGAAGGCGTGCAGGCTCCACTGGAAATGGCGAGCGAAGCGGACATTGTTAAAACAGTAGGCGCTCATCCCGGCTCTTTAGGCCCTGTTGGCTTAAATACGGCGATTATTGTTGATCGCTCAGCGGCGGTGATGGCAGATTTTGTCGCCGGTGCCAACGAAGATGATGTGCACTTCAGTGGCATCAACTGGGACCGCGACGTCAATGACTACCAAGTTGCGGATATTCGTAACGTGGTTGATGGCGATCCGAGCCCTTGTGGTCACGGTACTTTGAGTATTAAACGAGGGATTGAAGTTGGTCATATCTTCCAGCTTGGCACCAAGTATTCCGAAGCTATGAAAGCCGGAGTCTTGGCAGAAAGTGGTAAAAACCAGACCATGACCATGGGCTGTTATGGTATCGGTGTGTCCCGTATCGTTGCCGCTGCCATCGAGCAAAACAATGATAAATACGGCATTATTTGGCCGAAAAATATCGCTCCATACGAACTGGCTATCGTGCCCATGAATATGCACAAGTCACATCGTATCCCTGATATTGCTGAGCGCTTTTACAGCGAATTGCAACAAGCTGGCGTTGATGTACTCTTTGACGACCGCAAAGAGCGCCCTGGGGTCATGTTTAACGATATGGAACTACTGGGTGTGCCGCTGACCTTAGTGATTGGTGAGCGTAATCTCGATAACGATCAGGTAGAGCTTAAAAACCGCCGTACAGGTGAAAAGCAGTTGCTGGATATTGATGGTGCGGTAGCCGCCATTGTTGCCGAGCTTGCTAAAGCATAAACGAAAAAAGCCAGTCGAGAGACTGGCTTTTTTGTTACTGGTATTTGCGGAAAAACTCCCACGCGTCAACTTTTGAGCCGTTATCCAATACACAAAAGCTGCTCTCGCCTTGGGGCTGGTGCTCAACAAGGTATTGACCGCCCTGATCAACACAGAATTTTGCAGCGGGATTACTCATATCCACAGGCAATTGTTGCGTTAATGGCTCGTCTTGGCAACCGCTAAGCGCAGCTGTTAACACGATTCACAGCCCAGCTAAACGATACTTCATGTTGCTCTCCTATTACGCTTTACGCGTTTATCCTCGTTACACAAGTGTTTGTGATCGACGAGGCACTGCTAAAGCATTGACAAAATGACCGGCTCTTGCAAAGCGTAAAGCCTGTTAAAGCGAATAAATCATTGCTTTGCTGTCATATTGGCTCATTGTCTCCCAGCACTTGCTCACCAAGGCTGGCTGAAGGTCGCAATAATAATCAGGCTCATACCGTTAGACAAGCAGATCCGATAGTTGTCACGAATTGTTCTTTTTTTAGTCTTTTTTTTGTCATCGCTACGCTCTAGCCTCACTATTATTACGCTGCGAGTCACACCATTATGAAACAACGTAAAACCACCCATTACCCGGCCGTATTTATCTCTGATATTCATTTAGGTTGCAAAGATTGTAAAGCCGACTATTTACTCGATTTCTTAGCCCATATTCAGTGCGATACACTTTATTTAGTGGGCGATATTATTGATTTATGGTCAATGAAAAGGCGGTTTTTTTGGCATTCCAGTCACTACCATGTATTGCAAGCGCTGCAGGAGAAAGTAAAAGCAGGCACACGGGTCATTTACGTACCAGGTAATCACGATGAGACCTTTCGTAAATATGATAAAGAGTTGCTCATGGGCGTGGAAGTACACCGTCAGTTTGTGCATACCACAGGTAATGGGAAGCGCTTTGTTATCTTGCACGGTGATGACTTTGATTCTGCAACGCGTTACAGCAAACTGATTAGTATTATCGGCGACGCCGCCTATGACTTTTTGCTGTTTTTAAATCGTTGGCATAATCGCGTACGCCGCCTTTTTGGTGGCCGCTATTGGTCTTTAGCAGCGTGGTTAAAATCTCGTGTACACAAGGCTCAACAAGCGATTACTGCATTCGAGGATGCGGCCATTTACGAGGCCAAGCGCCGGGGCTATGATGGCATTGTCTGTGGTCATATTCACCAACCCAAACTACGTGTCAGTGATGGTATTATTTACTGTAACGACGGCGACTGGATAGAGAACTGTAGCGCCTTGGTAGAGAATCATCAGGGCCGTATTGAGCTTTTACATTGGTCAGACACCCAGCATGTGATGGCTTCAAACCCGTTAAGCGAAGTGAATAGCAAGGCAGCATAAATTCATTACGTGACCGTAGGCATTATTCAACGACACGCCCGAGGTTGATTAATTTATTCACAGCTATTGCTATAAATCTAACCATCTAGCCTCTGTAAGGCGCGATTTGGTTGCATATTGAGCTTATTTCACGTACTAATAACTGCTCACTATAACGACAATAATGGAAGTGAATCTATGTCTGATGAGCAGATACCCACGCCACCGACTTCGGCGGCTGGGGATTCAAAATTGGATACCGCCTTTTTCGGTCATCCCAAAGGGTTACAAACCCTATTTTTCACAGAAATGTGGGAACGCATGAGTTACTACGGCATGCGTGCCATGCTAGTGCTGTTTATGACCGCATCGCTGCAAGAGGAAGGTTTGGCCTTCACGGTAGCGTCTGCTGCGGCAATTTACGGCCTCTATACCGGTGCAGTCTACTTCCTTGGCTTACCCGGTGGTTGGATCTCAGATCGCCTGTTAGGCGGTCAGCGAACTGTCTGGTATGGCGGTATCGTTATTATGATCGGCCATATTATCCTCGCAATTCCCCACCCTAGTTCGTTCTTTATCGGCTTAATATTTGTTGCTACCGGTACCGGTTTATTAAAACCAAACATCAGTGCCATGGTAGGTCAGCTGTATAAAACCGAAGATGAGCGTCGCGACAGTGGCTACGCGATTTATTACATGGGCATCAACCTCGGCTCTATGATTGGCTACGGTGTATGTGGCTACTTTATGGAAAATGTCGGTTGGCACTGGGCCTTTGGTGCGGCAGCCGTGGGCATGGCCATCGGTTTAGTGCAGTACCGCCTGACTCAAGGTAGTATTCGCGGCATCAATGATAAGCCAGCAAACCCATTGTCGACCAAGGGCGCATCGCTTGCTTGGACTGTTATTGGCGCGTCAATTGCGATGGTCGCACTGACTGTTTACGCTGCACACAATGGCTGGCTGGTCATTGACCCGGTCGCTTTAGCGGGCTCGGTAGCCATCGTCTTTACCATCACCTTTTTCATTTACTTTGGCTACATCTACTTTTTAGGTGAGCTAACAGACGATGAAAAGCAACGCATGTGGGCACTGTTCTTAGTCTGTGTGGCCTCAGCGTGTTTTTGGTCAGGGTTCGAACAGGCTGGTTCGTCCTTGAACTTGTTCGCTCGCGACTACACCGACCGTATGCTGGGCTCTTTTGAGATCCCAACAGCATGGTTCCAGTCAGCGAACTCATTTTTCATCATCATACTGTCACCATTTTTTGCAGCACTGTGGATTAACCTTGCCAAACGCATGATCACGCCATCGTACAGCGTTAAATGTGCCGTGGGTCTTATCATTATGGCAACCGGCTTTTTGGTCATGTTCTTTGCCGCGCAATATGCTGCTGATGGTCTGAAAGTCGCACCTTACTGGCTTATTACCACTTACTTCCTACATACGGTAGGTGAGCTATGCCTAAGCCCAGTCGCACTCAGTGCGGTAAGCCGCTTGTCACCAGCACGTTATGTGGGCCAAATGATGGGCGTATTTGTTCTTACCTACTCCATTGGTAATATTATTTCTGGCTTACTAGCTGGTAGCTTTGACCCAGAGAACGTTCAAGAAATCCCTGGTCTGTACATGCAAATTGCCTTGTTCAGTATTGGTGTAGGTATTATCTTGGTATTGTTTAACTTCAAAGCGAAGTATTGGGAGCGTGCGGGCCAAAATGCCCCAGAAGTTCCTGAACCAAACCCAAGCGAACAACCTGCAGAGCAAAAGATTTAATACCAAATCACAACTGCCAACGGCCCTTAATAGGGCCGTTTTTATTTCAACACCACACTCTTTGGCTGAAAAACGAACATCATTTAGCTAGTTATTCTAATTAATACGACCAAAGTTGGATTGCTATAACAATTTTTGGCATAAGTATGAATTACCTTGCCAAATTCTGTATGATTGCCACGTTTTTATGCAGTTCAAAGGTAGTATCTATGAGTTCCTCTCAACATGTGCTCGGCGGTGAAGGCACCACCACAGCACCGGCGTGGTCTCGCCACGATACCCATTGGGTATTAAGTTTATTTGGCACCGCAGTAGGTGCAGGTATTTTATTCTTACCCATTAATGTCGGCCTCGGCGGCTTTTGGCCTCTCATCATTATGGCCTGTGCCGCATTCCCAATGACCTACCTCGCGCACCGAGGCTTAGCACGCTTTGTGTTATCGTCTAAACACGACGACAGTGACTTCACTGATGTGGTGCAAGAACACTTCGGTGCTGGCGCGGGCAGATTAATCTCACTGCTGTATTTTTTATCTATCTTCCCTATTTTACTTATTTACGGAGTCGGCCTGACCAACACCGTGAATGACTTTATCGTGCATCAACTGGGCTTTGCACAACCGCCTCGAGCGCTACTCTCCGGCGTACTGGTGGCGGCCATGGTGGCCGTGATGCTCGGAGGCGAAAAGCTAATGCTGCGCGCCTTTGCCATCCTGGTTTACCCTTTAGTTGCGGTACTGTTTGGTTTATCTCTGTATTTAATGCCACACTGGCAGATCCCCAGTACAGATATCGCCCAAGCACCGCAGTTTATTGAGAACTTATGGCTGGCCGTGCCTGTTATCGTATTTTCTTTTAGTCATGCTGCGGCGATCTCCAGCTTTGCCAATGCACAGCGTCGTCATTATGGCCAAAGTGCACGTGTAAAGTCTGACAAAACCCTCAAGTACACTGCAATTATGCTGATAAGTTTTGTACTTCTTTTTGTATTTTCATGTGTTTTTGCGCTCAGTGCTGAACAACTTGAAGCCGCAAAGGAAGCCAATATTTCCGTGCTCTCTTATCTTGCTAATACCTATGACAACCCCCTTTTGGCCTATGTTGGCCCCTTGGTGGCCTTTATTGCCATCACCTCGTCGTTTTTTGGTCACTTCTTGGGAGCACGCGAGAGCTTTAATGGCTTAGCGGTTAAGCATTCGAAGTTAAGTTATCAGGGGGCGGATAAGCTAGGTGTTGCCTTGATGTTTGTGGCGATTTGGATTTGCGCCATCTATAACCCCAGTATTTTGGATATGATGGGGGCGATTTCAGGTCCAATCATCGCGATGATCTTATTTATTATGCCGATGATTGCAGTGTACAAAGTCCCTTCCCTTGCACGTTACAAAGGCAAGCTCAGTACCTACTTTGTGTTACTTGTAGGTGTACTGGCGGTCTCTGCGCTTCTGTATAACTTGATAGGTTAGTTATTTGCAGCGGCAACCATGACGGCTGCCGCTGATTTCCCGTAAACCCTTTTATACCTTTATCTAGAAAGCGGAACGCTTAAAGATTTAGGGATTTACGCGTAACGAGAAAGAGACTCGATAAACACAGTATACTGCCCACGGCCATCATTCCAATATTGATAAATCCAGGGGGTTCAACAAATAAAAATAGCTTCATCGCAGCAAATGACAGTAATGAGATCCCCACAGTCCCCACTAACAGCCCTAATCCTTGTCCTTTCATTTATTTCTTTCCTTCTTTTATCTTTATGCACATTGAAACTGAGCGAACAGTGCTAGATTAGCTGTCCCCGCTTAGTTTGATTGTTTTCTTGAACGTTTGAGGTTGTCTTTAAACTCTTTCCATCCAGAACAAAGCTCTCCACCGGCCTTGGCACACTCATTGAGCACTTCCTCGGCTTTTTGCTCATCCACGGCAACACCTTTGCCATCTCGATAGGCTTCATATACGTAGTACATAGCGGTTAAATTGCCATTGTCAGCGCCCTGCTGATAATAATCGAACGCCTTTTTAGGATTCTTTTCCCCAAAATTTCCCTCTTCATATAATTTTGCATAAAAATAGAACGCGGTTGTGTTTCCGTTTTCGATAGCTTTATTGAGCCAATAGTGCGACTTATCATAATCTGGCTTCAACCCTAGAGCAAAAAGCCAACCAGAGCGAGCCATAGCTTGTGCATCCCCCTGTTTAGCTTTCTCCAGTTGGATATCAAGATTACTATCGTCTTTGCCAAACAACGTGGCTTTCAGTGAGTTATCAGTTTTCACTTGTTGAGCATAAGATGCGGTGCTACTGATAATCCCCAGCAAGACTATTAACGTTAGTTTTTTCATAACAATCCTTATTTATAGAAAACGAATCATCGATGAGATGATAATGCCAACAACGCCCAATAAAACGGCAATACGTATATGAAACAGCATCGGCAGTGCCTGTTTTGTTGAGCGCTCAAGCGATACCGGATAATTCTTATGCGTAAGCGCTAATAACAGCGCTTGACCATTGATGGCCATATTGCTCACAGCAATAGTCGGGCCTTCGTCGGTTATAAAGGTTAATGACACCACGTGTGGGCGTTTAATTTTGCGTCGAGACCAGCCAATGGAATCGCTATCTACTACGTAATAATTCCATCTTGCCTCTATCGAGCGGACGTGCTCCTTTGCTACCTTACGCGCTTTTTTATCTGCAAACAGCAGTGCCGGGAGTTGTAAATACTGCTCGTCAACCACAATATCGCTTTGAGGTGATTGGGCGATAAAGTAATACTGATTACATAAATGGGCTCGAACCAGCCAATAACTCAGGTAGGTCAGCGCTAAAAGAACACACCCAGCAATCCAGTTTTGGGATGAGCTCACAACGCCTATAGTTATTAGCAAACCAAAAGCGACCGCAATATATACAGTCTTACGTTGGCTGTTTGGCAGTGGCATCGCAAAGCGCGACACGCTATGGCTTGAGAGTATCTCGCCAGGAGAGGTATGGCGATAGAAAATATCAGCTACAGTGTCTTTGCTGGCTGCACCGGCTTTGTGCCCCTTTTTACTCGCTGTCCCCTTACTACGTAGGGTATAATCAATGCCTGAGTCCGCGAGTAAACGCTTGATCAGTTCACCTTGGCCTCTAAAGTCGAAGCGCTCCACTTGGGTGCTATGCTCAGATGAAAAGGTAAGCATTAACTCGTTTTTAGCGCGTCCAAACGTTAGCACAAGCTCATTGAGCGATGACAGCGCAATACGCTTTACGCTAAAGGTTATCATCCCGATGCCAAACAACTTTAGTTGGCTGCGAATTAGCAGAGCGTCGTTATCGAGTATAAAGCGCCGCTGATAAGCCGCAAGCAACAAGGTAAGCAGCGTGTTTATTAAAACTGACTCAATATCACCGCTCACGATAGCTAGGACGACTAACAGTGAAAAGAAGCCAGCTAAAATGGTCGCTATCCACTCCCGCAACGATTTTATCTGTAATCCTTGGCTCATTTTTATTCCTTGTGTGCACTAAATAACCAGCGACGCTGGCCGCTGGCTTAAGCATTTATACGATTGTTAAATCGTTTTTTATATATCTAACACCCATTTAGATGTGTTTGGTAGTCGTTCGAATATACAGCTATCCCTGAAATGTTTCTTGTCCCCATTACTCCACTTCAATATAACCTCTGAATAATTCGCTGGCGCTTTTTTAGACAAAGCGACTTTCTCTCCTACATAATTTCCTGCTGAGGCGAGCGCTTCGCGATAATTTTCTGCGACCTTACCCATTTTATTGGCCATTTTAGGCTTGAGGGTGCCTTTATATTTTTCTTCAACAAAACTCCACATCAATTCTTTATTGTCATCTCGCATAGCACCGCGCCAAAGATGACATTTTTCAATGAAAATTTTTGCCTGATTGTCTTTGGCATAAAACTCTACATTCGGTTCATCTGCCATTGCAACTGCACTCAAAAATAGCAAAGAAGTACACAACACTCGTTCTTTTAACATCACCTGATCCATCATTTTGGTTAGTTTAAAATTCAATTCAGTAGAGTATTTTCATTACAAGGGCAAGAAAGCACAGCCCCATATTCAACTATCTCGAGCGTGCGCAGGAGTTAACTCTATTTCTCAGATTTATCACCTTAAGTGAGCGCTTTACGTTGTTATCGGAAAAAAAGGCTTTATAGTTTTCTTCTACGCCTCCCTTGAAATAGTTTATATAACTCTCGTAGTGTGATGACGAGCGCAGACAACTTAGCAGCTTTTTTCTTTTGCCAATCGAAGCCGAGATAAACAGCGGTTGGAGTACATAGTGCTCAGCAGTGCTCACAAGGCTCATGGTCAATGAGTTTTCGTTACCGACTAAAACGGAGGACAAAACGGCCATTCCGTTATGCCAAATAGAGATGCTTGAAGTACGCCTATCTACCTCTAATTGCTGACCAGCAACACTATTTAATTCTGCATACTTTTTTCATGCGGAAGCACCTTAACCTCGCCATGCAACGATTCATAGGCACTTGGAGCTGCTATTTCAATTTTTACATCGCGATTATTCACGATATTAATGTGGAGTGAATTGCTCTTACCATATACATTTTGAAGGTAAAAGCGGCCGCTTATCGCTTCCTTTGGAACATCAAACGTAGCTAACTTGCTAGATATCCAGTCAACTTCATAATGATTTTCTCCCATCACAAGCTCTGCGAAATCATCTATATTTTCCCCTCTAACTTGAACCTGTTCACTTGGTTCTGCCCGATGAGTAGAAATTGACTTTATGAGCGGTGTTTTTGGGTGCAACAGCTTGATTGTGATGTCGTTGCTACGAATATTATCATTAACAATGAACAGTGTGAGCTCCTCACCTCCAAGGGAAACATCGTCATAATGGGGCAAGATAATGCTCGCCTGTTGCTGACTTTGCGGTTCAAGCGGAATATTGACGACTGGAAGTCGCTCATCTCCCTTGGTAATAACAGCTAACCCACCTTGTTGCGGTATATTTTCGCCCTTGAGTTTTAAGTGTTTTGAGACCCTTGCTTTGTTGATGAACTTAATTTTTTTAGTTAACTCATAAATAGTGACGCCAAGTTTTATTTTTGGTTCACTCGTCAGCCGATTATAGAAGAGCGTCTCCTTTGGTCTACTGTCATTAATGTCGAGGACCGCATCACCATCATCGTCAATATCTATATAATCGGGTAGAGCGTCGTTATCAGTGTCTATAAGGATACCAGCATTATTTCGTTGCTCTTCAGAGTCTGAAATATCATTGTTATCGCTATCTAAATCAGCAAATGCTGGCAACTGATCCCTGTCATCATCAACAGTCCCCTCTAATGTGTCTAAGATACCATCGCCATCTGAATCATCATCAGACCAATTCGGCTTCGAATCCGCATCTACATCATGAACAAATTCACCGTTTTCACTCAATATCCAGTATTCATTACCATCAGCAATTCCATCACCATCGGAGTCTTGAATCTTGTAATTCAGGCCTAGTGCTTGTTCCTTATTATCAGGTACACCGTCTTTATCGGTGTCCACAAATCCGTAGGCTTGATACTTAAAGTCATCTGCATGGTTAGCATGATAATCAAGCACTGAGAGGTTATATTCACCGCTTTGTTTTGGCGTAAAGGCAATAGCAGTGCCAATAGGCGTAACCTTATCTATAGCAATATCTATATGTTGTACAACTCGGCCATTATTTTTAAATATACCCAATTGAGGGTGGAATCGCGGTGATTGCTCAATAACCACAAAACTAACAGACTTACCAGCTTCAACATCAGCATCTGTTATAATAAACTTAAAGTCGTCGATATCGGCAGAAAGAGAAAGCACCCCTTCAACTGAGAAGGGAAGCTTACCCACAGTGTTCGCTTGGGCCACATTATTATTGAATTCTTTCTCTACGGTGTGAGGGTACTTGGTGTATTGGGGTAGAAAAGGAAAGTCATCTTCAGCGTCCAATACGCCATCGCCATCTTCATCTTTATTGGCCCATGAACCTTTCAAATCTGGGTGAATGTTTGATGACTCAGTAGAAGCCATTGACATATTCGACGTTAATACCAGTACCGCACATACGTTCAGTAAAATAGTTACCTTATTCATCCTTGTTCAAGCCTTATAAATATTCCATGAGGTTGAGAGTTTGTTGGGTTATGTTTGGTGCCATGACCCCACGCGCTAACAAGAAAAAGCATTCGCCTTTCAAAAGTCGCATGTGGGTTCAGTAGTGCTTTGATTACGCTGCTGTGAGAAAAGGTCTAAGGCCAGTGATGCAAGACCTAAAGATACGGCAAAATTGACAATAAAAAATATCGCCCACTGTAACTTAGTTTTCTGTGGCCAAAATCCAGTGTTTCTAAGCTGGTAATTACCTGCTTTCGCAAAAGCAGGTAATTCCATATTATTGTTAATAAGCTTTGAAAGTGAGTCTTTCATTAGTTTACTAAGTACCATTTACCATCATCTTTAACATAAGACAAACTCTCTGTTACTGTCAGTTTTTCTCTTTCAAATACAAAAAAGATAACATGCTTAGTTTCCATAGCCGGGAAAAAACGCTTCTTCATCGGCGAATCAAACCGTCGAGCGCCTGATTTACTATATTCTAAAGCAATGTTATCCCAATCATCATACTCAACTATTTCCTCACGTTTACTATGGTATAATCTCTCAACCATGCCTTTTGAGTGTTCCTCCATCGCTTTGCCAAGCACAGGATGATACTGCTTTAAGAATTCACTACTGTCACCGGTAAAATAGCTATCAATAACTGCTTTACTTTTGACCACCAACTCTGGCGGAATATCATTAGCCCTAGCCGGCATTGAAAGCAAAGAAAGAATAACCAAACAAGGTATAACTATAAGTTTATCCATAATATATCAACTCACCTTTTTTATTAGTCAACAATTAAATTTTGAAATTTAAAGGCTTGCTATTCCCCCTCGAAATGAGAGGTAAAAATAATTCCCTTATAAATTTTAACTTATATTAAAAACAAATCATGTTATTCATCTTTTATCGAAAGAAGCAATTTGCTTTTGTGCCCTTTTGATAGCTAGTGTACGTAGTCGCTCATATTCATCATTAATGATATTAACCGTATTTGAGTGGGCATTTATGTATTCTGACAATAAAAGTACTTCATCCATGCTAGATAAAAGGTTGTAATAGTCCAGCGAGTCTTTCTCTGAAAGCACTTGATCTGGCCTGACGTCATGCCAGATACTCGATATAGCCAAATGTAAGGGTGAAAACGGATTCTCCAACCCCTCTAGGTACATATAAAAAGGCATATTAACATTAGACTTACTTGCAACATAAAACCCAGAATAAAAGTGCCCTTGTGTTGATAGTGTCGCTACACCATTTTTAAACTCATGGTCTTGACCAGTAAAAGAGCTCAAAACTATTTCACTTTCAATATTTTCAAATATCGGCGCTAGGTTGACTACCTTAGACTCTATTACCTGCAAACTCACACTATTTGAATAGCCATAACTAGTTTTTACACGCAACTCACCTGATTCTATTTCTGAATTTAGGTCTATTGTTAATTCTTTCAGCGATTGCGATTTGGGAGTGTACTCCTCATCACCGATTACTATTAGAGAGTCTGAGTAGAAGTAGTCACCTTCGATAACAAGTGTAGTTCCAACATGTTTAGAGATACGTTTCTTCCCATCTAGGATATCTTGATCAGACAGAACTATTGGAATACCTTTAGGGGATGCTGCTACTTCTATTGTATTGGTTTTGCGTGAACCGTCAGTGAAAAACACTGCTCTAGCGCCGTAAGGAATATCAAACTTGACTCGGCCATTAACAGATTTTGCAGGTATGTTGATAAATCCTTCATCGAACTGAATGGAGAGCCAACCATCACTAATAGAACCGTTAATGCGTAATATGGCTGATTCGTTTTCGATAGCCAAATCTGGTATTAAAACAGTATTCTGATAGTTGTAGTTAATATTACTAATCTCAATATAATCATCACTCAGGAACTCTGGTACTGATACCTTCTGAGTGATGTCACTATCATGATTGTCGTTGACTAAATCCCCGTCATCATCTATGTCTCTGTAATCTGGCTGGCCATCAAAATCAGCATCTTTAAGAGGAGTTTCATTGCTATGCGCCGAGTCATCGCGGCCATCGGCATCAGAGTCCAGGTCAGCAAACGCTGGGCGCCCATCCTTGTCGGTATCTGTAGCACCTTCTAAACTATCAGGTAGACTGTCGCCGTCTGCGTCTTCGTCTTGCCAATTGGGGATGCCATCTCGGTCTACATCATGATCATAATTACGGTCATATTTATAAATGTAAAATTCTGCGGCATCTTTTATTCCATCGCCATCCTTATCATGGCTATATCTTCCTGTCATTCTGAGCGCATTCTCAATAGAGTCTGGGACGCCATTAACAGAGCTATCCTCAAAGACTGCTACATCATAAGAGAATGATTGCTTCCCCCTAAAATGCAAATCAGACACGGAAAGATGGTAATCTCCTGGTTCTTGAATTTGATACGATGCTATAAACCTCATCTGGCCGAAAGGCTCGGCAATGCCTTTGTAAGCTTGAAGTGATGAATTATCCTTGCCCAGAATAAATGCACGAGGGCTGAAGACTGAGTTTTGGCTGTGAATCACAACACTCAACTGAGTTGGAGCTAATACTGTGAAACGATAAGTATCTTTGTCCTCTCGCTGACTAATCACTCCTTCAACTTTAAAAGGTAAATTCACGTCTTCGTTATTTGCACTAAGGTGTGAATTGTTGGGCTCAATATCACTCAACACAACCCACTCGCCAACACTGTCGTCAAATGGCGCACTATCAAGCTCATCTGCTATACCATCGCCATCTTCATCCTTATTGGCCCATGAACCTTTCACTTCTGGGGGAGTGCTTGATGACTTAGTAGAAGCCATTGACATATTCGACGTTAATACCAGTAACGCACATAGGTTCAGCAAAATAGTTACTTTATTCATCCTTGTTCAAGCCTTGTAAATATTTCATGAGGTTGAGAGTTTGTTCAGTGATGTCTTTTTTGAGATACCCTGCGGGCAAAGAAAAGGCAGACGGCTCTAGCGCCCCCCATTTTTGCTTTTGTAGTGTCAATACATAGCCGCTATCAAGATCCTCAATGCGACTTGGAATCGCATTGTGATCATAGGTAAATAATCGCAGTAACTCATCGACGTTGTCGGCCATTAACCCCAGTCCTGACTGGGGAATTCTCATCTGCTGCTCTAAACGAGTTTTGAGCCAATCAAGCTCGGAGGCACTAAGTCGCGATTGCTCAGTCTGCACACGATATACCACAACCTCATCACGTACTCCTTGGTATTGCTGTGTGTTTATTTGAGAGAAAGTGGCCGCACTGGGGTCGTTGCTAGGGTCGAGCATCATCTTCCATAATTGTTGCTCACTCTTGCCCATTCTCTCGGCCATCGCTTTAAGTTGGCGACTGGCATTTTCATAAAAAGGCTGAAAGTCGCGAAACAAGATCTGCTTGTGGCTATGAATAAGCACATACTGACCCTCACCTTGCCGGGTGATTTGCGATAACTGCATATCGGGCAAGCGGTAGTGGTTGGCAATGGCCGAATTGGATATATGTAACACCGCTTCACCGCGCTCACTGGTGTGGCGATTGTCCACTTGATAAACGAGGGTAAGTGACTGGGCTGAAGCAGAGCTGGCTACCATCGCCAGCCATACCAATAATAAGCGCATAGATATCGTCCACTGATAAAGCAATCCTTTGAATAATGGACGATATTAGCAAACTAGGCTGCCAAGTAAAGCGCCGCTAAGGGCGCATGGCTAAAAAACCCTTTAACTATTTTCCTTCGCCGCTACCGTGAATATGGGTGAAGATATGACTAACTTGCGCATTACTTTGCGGTCCGCTATAGCCATGACAAGCAAAACAATTAGCTGCGGGTTGCAGGTTACTATTACCACTGTAACTCAATTCACCAAAGCCTTGCTGAGCATTGGTCTCCATGGTGGTATTAGCAAGTTGAATAGAGCCTCGTTGATTCTCAAGGCTACTGGGTTGACTGGGATCACTGACCCACAATGCCCCAACTAACTTGTATTGGCTGAGTACCTGGAGCTCACTACTACTAGGCAAGGCGGCAAAGCTGCTTTGTAACTGCTTATTAATGGTAGTGATATTAGCGCGATTTTTTGTCGCTTGGTTATCTCCTGCGCGTGTACCTTGTGCGTAAACTTGGCAAATTTCGGTTGGCGTGCCAGTTAAGGGGGTGCTGCCGGAGATATCCGCTGTTTTATTGAAGTCACAGCCCGCTTTCGGGTTAGGTAAGGAACTTGCGCATTGGCTACTGGCAAAACTCCACCCTTGCGACGTTTGTGGCTTAGTTTGACAGTCGGGGGCGTTGCTACGGTGCTCGAACGTAGCCCAAATAAACTCTGGGTGCAGCGCCGTACTTTTTACTAAATGAAAACCCACCATACCGTAAATCTCGTCGCTCTCAAGCTTGCCGTTGGCGTTAGTATCAGATTGGATCCACACATAGTCGCTTTTCTCTTGTTCGCTGATCTTGCGCCAAGACGACTTTATCTCTGTCGTGCCAGCAGGCAGTGTTGTCGAGGTTGATGCAACATTACACATGTTCTTATTAAAGCGAGCCTCGTAGAGAACGACGTTACCTTGTTGGTCATAAATAACTGCGTCGTTGAGCGCCTGGTTGGTGCCGCTAGGCAAAGTGAAATCACTGCTGCTAGTGTGGCTGTCTTTCTGAGTGCGAATAAAAAGCTTTGACGCAACGGTATTTGTTGCACAGGAGTTTTGTTCAGTCCCCAAAAACACGGGATATTGGACGGAATCAAGGAAATTGCGTGTCGATTGTGGCGCTGCCATTAGATTGATAAACCACTGCCAAGAAAATTGATAAAACTGGCATAGGTTCTCACCCTCCCCCGGAATTTCTGCCGGTGGGTTGCTGGGGTTGGTAACCCACTGCTGACTGGCCTTGCAAAACAGCGGATCACCGCTTTGGATTTCATCAGCCACTGGGGTCGCATTGTTACAGCCACTAAGCACCAGCGCGATGCTAGTCGCCAAGATGAGCGGTTGGGTAAGATTCATGACGGTTCCTTCTATACCATTTAGCGTAGTGCTGAGTATAGAAGGAACGCCTTATATAGATATTACATCGGGTAACAATTAGTTAACTAAATTACCTAACTTAGCGAAACAGCACATCCTCTTTATTAAACCAGTAGGTACAAAATGCCAGTAACGCCCCGGCAAGCACCACTGTGGCTGCAAAGATAAGTCCCACTAAGCCCAAATCAACTGTGCCTTTAATGATCTCTTTGATAGCCAGGCAAATATTAGTGATAGGGATCAGCGCTGTTTTAGCGGTCAATTCCATATTCGGCATGATGGCGACAATGATAGGGATGAACACTAAAAATGACAGCGGCGACATGTAGTTTTGTGCCTCTTTAAAGCTGCGCGCATAAATAGAAATGGTCAGCGCTAAAGAGCCAAAAATCGCGGCAACCGGAATTAATAGCAACAAAATCAATAATAAGTCGGTCACCATTACCGTACCAAAGGCTTCTTTAAGCATATCAAGCTCAATAAATTGCCCAGCCAGGGTGATCCATAAGCCAAAACTGAGTACGGTGACCATGGCACTGGTAATGCCACTGCAAAATACCGTTAAGAATTTACCGAGCACCACTTGAGTACGTGATAGAGGCGTCAATAACAGCGTTTCCAAAGTACCGCGTTCTTTTTCACCGGCCCCTAAGTCAATGGCTGGATACATGGCGCCCGTCAGCACTAAAGGTAGCAGCAGATAAGGGATATAGGCACCGATTTTCTCACCGAGATTTTCGCGCTGATCGGCGGTATTGACCTTCTCAAGCTCGATGGGCTGTAGCAACGCCGCCTGGGCATCTTCACTGACCCCAAGCTCAATAAGCTTGGCACTTTGTAGTTGCTGCGCGTATTTGTCCGCCACTTCTTTCAAGTTGGTAAATAAGAAGTTGATGGTTTGCGCATCATTAAATATAACTTGCCAGGTGCTCTGTTCACCGTTATCCAGCGCGCCTTGCGCATCGTGTGGAATATAAATACCGACATCGATGGTTCCTGCTTCCACCGCCGCTTTTAAGTCATCAATGCTCTGGTATGAATGCTTTTGTTCAAGCTCTTTAAAGCTTTTATGAAAAAAGACTTCCTTCGCGAAAGGCTCTGCATATTGGGCATTAACGATGGCATATGTGTGCACTTCCTGCTTGGCCTCAAGCGCGGCCTGCGATGCTAAAAAGCCAATAAGCGCAAAAATTATCGGAAAAATAAGCAGCGGCAGCGCAACCACGAACATCAGCGTTTTTCTATCGCGTAACAGCTCTTTTATTTCCTTTAAAAATACTTCATACATGGCGATGATCCTCAAGAATGTTCATAAACGCGTCGTTCAGCGCTGTCGCGCGCCCTTGCTCGCTAAACTGCGCTAAGGTGCCGTCAAAGCAAGTGACCCCTAAGTCAATAACACTGACGCGGTCACACAATAACGCAACTTCATCGAGATGATGGGTCGAGAAAATCACCGGTGTGCCCTGCTCTTTAAGGCCTTTAATAAAGTTAATCACCGTTTGCGTGGTCATGATATCCAAGCCTGTGGTGGGCTCATCCAATATCACCACATCGGGCTTATGTACCACGGCTCTGGCGATATTGGTTTTTTGCTTCATTCCGGTAGACAGATTATCGGCTCGTTTATCCAAAAAGCTGTGCATATCCAACAAGGTAAATAGCTCTTCACAACGTTCTGCGAGCGCCGAACCTCTGAGGCCATGGAGCTTGGCGAAGTACTCAACATTTTCTTTCGCTGTTAAGCGCCCATACAAGCCTGTAGACCCTGAGAGAAAACCAATGGCTTTGCGCCCCGCTAAGGGCTTTTTAACCGCGTCCACGCCATTAACTTCAATGCTTCCTGAGTCGGGTTTTAATGCGGTTGATAACATTCGTAGCGTGGTGGTTTTACCGGCGCCATTAGGCCCAAGTAACCCTAGTACTTCACCTTGATTGCAATGAAAACTGACATCGCGTACCGAATGGAAAAAGTCTTTGTCTTCACGGGGGTCTTGCTGCGACTCTTTGACATTTTTCTTATGGTCTTTGGTGAGTTTGAACTTTTTTTGTAGCCCATTCACTCTTATCATTATTTTGTGTTCCTTCGTTTTGGTCGAAAGTAATCCGTATTGGCATAAAAATTTGGGTCGACATTATCGTCATACCATCCCGGTACCCCGAGCAAGGGAAGCGGGGATAGCTGAGAGTTATCAGCCAACACATTTTGCTCGGCTATCATCTCATATAGGCGCGCATCGAGGTAGCGGTATTGGGCACTTAAATCTTTACAAAATATATCAGCGTCAACGTCGATAAATAACGCTTTACCTGTTAAGCCAATAAACGGCTGTGTCAGCATTTCATAATTGGCATGGCCAAAGGTATAGGCACGAATGCTATGTTGCCACTGCTCTTTGCGTTCTACGAATACCTCCTGCCACTGGTGTTGGCGAAAGGCGGTTATCCAACTGGGATCACTCACCGCTAATACCACGGCACATTCATCAAATAAGGTCAGTGCATTACGTTTTTTACTGCGCTTAGAGCAGGTTTGCAGAGCCATTTCCTCAATATGTAAGCGATTGAGTAAGGCCTTGGTTTTAGGAAATAGCCGCCATATATAGGCACCAAATAAGTCATGCCAGTTTTCGCTGCGCGTGGGGACTTTGCCAGTTTCATAAATGAATTGCTCATAATAGCGCCCATCCAGTTCAAACTCGCTATTGGCTATAAATTCTATAGCCAAACCTTGGGCGTTCACCAATTGATCTTGGTTTAACTCTCTCAAACTCGGCCAGTCGCGATATTGCTCTAAGGCAAACAGGGCGTTGAGGTGGGCAAATGCACCGCCTTGTAAACAATCAGTGCGCCACTGCGGATAGGGGGTAAAACGTTTCATTACTACTTATTTTAACCGTAAATTTTGCCTAGTTTAGCGCAAAAACTGGTGTAATTTCATCGCTATCCTTATACTGGCTGTCGTCTTATAGCAATGAAATGAATAAATATGAAACGCTATTTCCCACTGACTTTACTTGCTGGCGGCATCCTTGCTGGCTGTGCAAGCACACAAATTACTGAACAAGACGTTATGGCGGGCTGGAACAGCATCAATGCTGAACAACTCGCGCAGCACGTTAAAACACTGGCTTCGGATGAATTTGGCGGACGAGCTCCGTCAACCAAAGGTGAAGAACTCACACTCGCCTACTTAACCGAACAATTTACGGCCCTAGGCTTTAAGCCCGGCAATAGTAATAGCTTCTTACAAGAAGTGCCGCTGGTCTCGATTGAAGCCGACCCCAACATGACCCTCAATATTGGCGGAAAAGACTACCAATATAAAAAAGACATGGTCATGGGGACCAGCCGTATTAGCGCTAAAGAGGCCATTAACGATTCTGAGCTGGTATTTGTCGGCTATGGTGTGAACGCCCCAGAATATGGCTGGAACGACTATGAAGGTCTTGATGTAAAAGGTAAAACCGTAGTGATGCTAGTTAACGACCCAGGATTCGCTACCAAGGATCCGGAGTTGTTCACCGGCGATGCCATGACCTACTATGGCCGCTGGACATATAAATATGAAGAAGCAAGCCGCCAAGGCGCTGCTGGTGCTATTATTGTGCACGAGACCGCACCTGCATCTTATCCGTGGTCGGTGGTCGAAAACTCGTGGAGCGGCCCCCAGTTTGGCTTCCAAAAAGATAACAACAATATGGACCGCGTAGCGGTGGAAGGCTGGGTGACTGTGGATGTAGCCAAAGAGCTATTCGCAAAAGCCGGTCTGGATTTTGACCAAGCTAAACAACGTGCAAGCGAAGGTGCTTACCATGTTGATATGGGCGATTTAACTGCCAGCGTTGAAGTAAACAGCGAAATAAAAAAATCGATTTCCTATAACTTTATCGCCACGCTACCGGGCAGCACGAAACCTGATGAGCACATTATCTACTCCGCGCACTGGGATCACTTAGGAACCGATAAGAATCGTAAGGGCGACCAGATTTATAATGGCGCACATGATAATGCCACCGGCACTGGCGGTATGATTGAAGTCGCTGAAGCCTTTGCCACATTGCCCAAAAACCCAGACCGTTCGATGACGTTTTTAGCCGTTACTGCTGAAGAGCAAGGTCTGTTAGGGGCAAAATACTACGCTGCTAATCCAGTTATCGATATTGATAAAACCGTTGCCAATATCAATATGGACAGCTTGAACCTACTCGGTAAAGTTAAAGACATCAGCGTTGTCGGCATGGGTAAGTCTGAACTTGATGATATGCTAAGCGAAGCCGCGAAAATGCAGCAGCGTAGTGTGTCTGGCGATCCTAAACCAAGCTCAGGTGGGTATTATCGCTCTGATCACTTTGCCTTTGCCAACATGGGTGTGCCGGCGATGTACGCCGGGGGTGGCAGTGAGCCTGCAGATGCGCAAACGGCTAAGTATCGTAAACGTATGGGTCTAGTGTTGCGCGGCTGTTATCACCAACCTTGCGATCGCTATCGCGATGAATGGGATTTATCCGGTGCAGTACAGGATTTGCAGCTGTTCTACAAAGTGGGCTATGACATCTCACAGCAAAGCGAATGGCCGCAGTGGTATGCAGACGCAGAATTCCAAAGATCTAAATAGGTTTAATTATCATTTAGATTAAATTATAGTGTAACCTAGTTTATGATCTAGGTTACACATTATGCCCGTATCGACTCTCTCACCCTGTGTTCTTACAACCAATTGGATGAAAGTCATTAATAAACGGTTATTTTTCCCTCTTGGTTTGGCGCTACTGTTGGCCTTACCTAGCACCCGCGAACTGACGTTAACGGCGCTCAGTGATGCGTTCTTTCAGGTCAGTGTCTTTGTCGCTGCTACCCTACTGCTCTACTACCTGCTGATAAAGCGTTATCCTTTACTGGAATTAGGGCAGTTCTCTCAGCGTTACCCTAAATTTGAAGTGTTATTCGCGGCGTTCTTAGGCGCGTTGCCTGGCTGTGGTGGCGCCATTATTGTCGTGACCCAATTTACCCGGGGGCAAGTCAGTTTCGGTGCCGTTGTTGCGGTGTTAAGCGCCACAATGGGGGATGCAGCCTTTTTGCTCTTGGCAGCCAGTCCTTTTGATGCCCTGTTAGTCCTTGCTATTAGCCTGGTGGCGGGCGCGTTAATGGGCACGCTAGTTAATAAAATACACGCTGATATCGAATTTCACCATAAAAAACCAGACCCCGATGTATTGCAAGGCAAGCCTGCAAGCCCGTTACTGATGGCGACAAAGCAAATATGGATATGGGCATTACCATTGCTATTACTTGTTGCCCTCGTTTTGGCGTTTAATATCGAGCCGGCAACCCTATTCCAAGGTGCCGATACCATGGTGCTGTATGGCGGTAGTTTTTTAGCGGTGGCGTCGATGCTGGTGTGGGCGCTCACCAAAAATGAGGGTAATTATCAATCTATTGCCTGTGAAGACTGTCCGCCCGAGCCTGAATCTGCAACTCTCAAAGCCATACAAGATACCCATTTTATTACTGTCTGGGTGGTGGCTGCGTTTATTGCTTTTGAACTTGTCAGCACCCTCGCAGGGCTTGATTTAACGGTGTGGTTTAATCAGTATGCACTATGGACGCCCTTAATCGCTGCGCTGATTGGTTTAATCCCCGGTTGTGGCCCGCAGATCGTTGTCACTGGCCTATACCTTCAAGGTGGGCTCCCATTCAGTGCCTTGTTGGCCAATGCCATCTCAAATGATGGGGATGCCTTATTCCCTGCCATCGCCCTGTCACCCAAGGCCGCATTTATTGCTACAGTCTATACCTTGATACCGGCGCTCGTTTTAGGCTATGGCTGGTATTTTATAAAGCTGTGGACATAAAAAAAGCCGGTACTAAACCGGCTCTATATATCTCGTTATCGATTAGGCAGTGGCGCCTTCGATATCACCTTCTTTAGGGTTTGCACCCCAATCGTTGTCACCTTCTTGGCTGTCTTGCGCAAGGAAGATAATAACTACGATAAAACCGATAATTGGAATAAGGTAAAGTAGTTGCCACCAACCAGAACGGCCAGTATCGTGTAAGCGACGAGCACCCGCAGCTAAACTTGGAACAAGTAGCACTAACGAGTAGATTGAACCGATAAAAGCCGTGCCTAAAACGCCATCAATCACCGCAGTAACGATGCTAAAGATGAAGTTGAATAAAAAGAACATCCAGTAAGCTTTACGACGGATACGGCCTTTAAAATCAGCAAAGCGTTGAAACGCTTCAATATAATAGTTCATCACTATTTTCCTATTAGTTATTTTGAAATTCCTTTGTCCTGAGCGATGTACGTCAGAGCAAGCCACCTTTGCAGCGCAAAAGTTAGGATAATAATAGAGGAAAATGGCTATAAAAAAAACTAGCCGGAGCTAGTTTTTTCAGTTTTTGTTCAGCTAATTGGACCAGTTAGCGCATTGCCATCAGCATTTTACTTGGCTGCTCTAGGAAATCTTTCCATAGATTATTAAAGCGGGCGATGGTGCCGCCATCAATTACACGGTGATCCCCTGACCAACTGACCTGCATTATTGCACGCGCTTCAACATCACCAGCTTCGTTAAAGCGCGGCAATTGCTGTACTTTACCAAGGGCAACAATGGCTACTTCAGGCTTATTGATAATCGGTGTAGCTGTCGTGCCGCCAATAGCACCGATGTTAGAAATAGAGATAGTCCCTGATTTCAAATCGGCTGGCGCCACACGCCCTTCTCGGGCACTGTCGGTAAGGCGAGTTACTTCGTTAGCCACATCAACAATCGATTTGTTCTGCACTTGTTTTACATTCGGTACCAGCAATCCAAGTTTAGAGTCAACGGCCATGCCAATGTTGTGGTCATCGAAATAAGTTAACTCGGTACACTCATCATTGACTTGCGCGTTTAACACTGGGAATTCTTGCATCGCCAGTGATAACGCCTTGATGAAAAATGGCATCATAGTTAACTTCACGCCTTGCTGCTTATACTGCTCTTTGAGCGCGCCGCGCAATGCGATTAAGTCCGTAAGGTCAATTTCGTCACTGTATGTAAAGTGCGGAATCGTGGAAACCGACGCCGACATCTGCTTCGCCATGGCCGCTTTCATACCTTTGATCGGCTCTACACGAGACCCGCCACTTTGTTGATTGGCGTTACTCGATATAGTGTTGCTAGGTCCTTGCTGCGAAGCACTTTGCGCTGTGTCACCAGATGCCAAGAAGCGTTCAATGTCTTCTTTGTATACACGGCCATTTTTACCGCTGCCAGGAACTTTACTGATGTCAATATCATGCTCACGCGCACGGCGACGCACAGCCGGTGAGGCTAATGCTTTGCCTTGGGCAACTGAGGTGTCAGTATAGGTCTCTGAGGCTGCTTCATTGTGCTGTGATTGCGCTGCCGAGTCGCTGCTCTCGCTGCTTTGCTCGGCGTTTGTCGAACCGGCAATTTCCATTTGGAATAGCGGGCTGTGCACCTTAGCAATATCACCCTTTTGATAATAGAGCTTGACCACTTGACCGTCGTACTTAGCAGGGATTTGTACCAACGCCTTGTCGGTCATCACATCACATACCGCTTGGTCTTCTTTAATGGTATCGCCTTCACTCACCAACCATTCAACTATTTCACACTCGACAATGCCCTCGCCAATATCAGGCAAGATAAAGTCCTCGCGCTGAGTACCCGCGCTGTTAGACGTTGCACTCGCTTGCTTCACTTCGGGCTCTTGCTCGGTGCTTTGCGCCTTGGAGCTGTCTTCTTGCTCGCCGTTTACATCCATTGCAAACAAGGGTTGATGTACTTTAGCAATATCCCCTTTGGCATAATAAAGCTCAGTGATCACGCCATCATGTACCGCTGGGATTTGCACTAGGGCTTTGTCAGTCATGACATCGCAAATAGGCTGGTCTTCTTTGACTTCGTCACCGACTGCCACCAACCACTCAACCACTTCACATTCAACAATGCCTTCACCAATATCTGGTAAAATAAAATCTCTTGCCATGATTATCCCCTTAAAACTCAACCGCGTTTTTAATGGCTTCGAATACCTTCAGCGCATCTGGAATATATTCTTTTTCTAATGCTAATGGATACGGTGTATCCAAGCCACACACACGCGTGATGGGTGATTCCAAGTAAAGGAAGCATTGTTGCTGGATGGTCGCCACAATCTCGGCGCCAAAACCGTTAGTAATAGGCGCTTCATGACTCACCACGAGTCGACCGGTCTTTTTCACAGACTCAGCAACGGTATCGACGTCCCAAGGAAGGATGCTGCGCAAGTCTATCAGCTCCACACTGATCCCCTGCTCTTTAGCTTTCTCAGCCGCTGCTGCAATGATTTCCATCTGTGCACCCCAGGCCAATACAGTCACGTCTTTACCTTCTTGCACCACTTCAGCTTTGCCCAGCTCAATGGTGTAATCTTCCTCAGGCACTTCGCCAGTAGAGGCCCGATAGAGACGCTTTGGTTCGAAGAACAGCACTGGGTTGTCATCTTTGATAGCAGCGCGCAGTAAGCCTTTGGCTTGATATGGGTTACGCGGTACTACAATCTTTAACCCCGGGGTGTGCGCAAAATACGCTTCAGGCGATTGCGAATGGTATAAACCACCGGCAATGCCACCACCATAAGGTGTACGAATGGTAAGATTACCGACATTGAACTCGTTACCGCTGCGGTAACGGAACTTCGCTGACTCATTAACGATTTGGTCAAACGCAGGGAAAATGTAATCCGCAAACTGAATTTCAGCAATCGCTGGCGCACCAAACGCAGCTAAACCATTGGCGAATCCAGCAATCCCTTGTTCGGTTAGCGGCGTGTTGAATACCCGGTGTTTCCCGTATTTCTCTTGTAATCCGGACGTGGCCCGAAATACACCGCCAAAGTAGCCAACATCCTCACCGAAAATACAGGCATGGTCGTGCTCCGCCATGGTGATATCCAACGCCGAGTTGATAGCATGAAGCATGTTCATTGTTTTCATTATTTCAATCTCCCTGCTGTTGTTGGATAGGCATCGGGGTACTTCTTAATATGAGTCTTTAATTCATTGTATTGCTTTTCAAGACTCGGGATGGGCGTGTCATACACGTCGCTAATAAGGTCCTCCAACGGTGGCTTAGCCACTTTCTCTGCCGCCTTCAAAGCTTCAAGAATTTGCTCACGCACTTTCTCTTTAACTTGCTCGTCTTCTTGTTCATCAAGCCAGCCTTTACTCAGCAACCAATTGCGAAAACGTGCGACTGGACAGTTTTCACGAAAGCCTGCTTCTTCATCTTTAGAGCGGTAGCCGCTCGGGTCATCCGAAGTTGAGTGCGCCCCTAAACGGTAAGCGAGGGATTCAATTAGCACAGGTTCACCGGTTTCGGTGGCAATTTCACGTGCCTTTTTGGTCGCCGCATAAACGGCTAAGGCATCGGCTCCATCTACACGGATAGCTTTAATACCATAACCCACACCACGCGATGCAATACCGTCGCCGGCAAACTGCTCATCGGCGGGGGTGGAAATCGCATAACCGTTGTTACGAGCAAAAAACAGCACTGGCGCTTTATGTACAGCGGCCATATTTAACCCGGCATGAAAATCACCCTCTGATGCCGCCCCTTCGCCAAAATAGCAAATGGTGACATTATCAATAGTGCTATCGAGCTCGCCGGAGTCTTTGTTGACGTGCTTCAGTTTCTGCCCATAAGCATACCCAGTCGCTTGTGGAATTTGCGTGCCCAGCGGTGACGAGATGGTCATGTAGTTGAGTTCACGTGAGCCATAGTGGATTGGCATTTGGCGGCCTTTACCCAAGTCCTGCTCGTTTGAGAACATCTGATTCATGAACTGCTCTAGGGTAAAACCTCGGTAGCGTAGCGCCGCCTGCTCACGATACTGCGCCATGATCATATCATTATCATCAAGCGCCGCCGCACTGGCGGTTACCGCAGCTTCTTCACCTAAACACTGCATATAAAAGCTGACACGCCCTTGGCGTTGTGCTGCTTGCATACGCTCGTCTAAGGCACGAATGAAGCGCATGGTATCGTATATTTTTAGCGCTGTTTGCTTATCAATTTCTGGCTCTTTTGCGCCCTCAAGCACACTACCTTGTTCACTAAGAACGCGATAAGTAGGCACATCGAGGCCATGGCCATCAATAAATTCTAGTTCGTGATTAATATTCAACGAAACATTATTGGGGTTAGTCATAACCTTCCCTTCTGTTGTTGTCACCAAGCTAAGCGTTGAGATGTTGTTATTGTTGCTTTGCTGAAAGACTAACTTGCAATAGTTAGTCTTTCAGTTAGTAAATAGTGGTCTAAATCTTCCACTACACGCGCTTAGTTTAAATTATGCTGCCGCCACTTTACGTCAACGTAAAGGTATATTCAACTAATGATAGCCGAATATTCACATCATTGAGAATGGGGCCTTGGCAAGTTCCGTGTACGCTCCGTAACGTATTGAAATAAATGAATATTACGGAGCAAAGTGGTCGGATCAGATGAACTCATCGGTGAGTTTTGTGGGGACAACTGTGAGCAAAGCTCGTTGCCCCAATGCGACTTTAGCGTTAGGGAAAATAATCGCCTCACCCTCTACCTCGGCACGAATTTCTTGCTCACCATCATGACCTAATAATTCACCTTTGGCGAAGCCAGTGAAATTAGGCACATCGTCGGCAAAGGTAAAGCTGAAATCTTCATGATGGCGATTAATGGTGCGATAAACCGAAAATAACTCAACATCATCCGCATGAAGTTCAGGGTAAGTCACGGTTTCTTGCGTGATCAATGCCTCAAGGGTGGCTTTGGCTTTAGCGAAACGGCTCATGTCGTTGTCACCAAAAGGACGCACTTTCCCTAATTCAATAGTAAACGCATCTGCATCAAAATGACGGGAAGAAAAATAACTGAAGGTGGATGCGGGTTCAGACATTAGCAACACCGTTTGTACACCACAACTAAGCAAAAACTGTAGTTGTTCGCGTTTATGGGGTTTACCATGTAAAAACGGATACACCGCAAATTTCTCGTTCTTGGAGTCGCGAATCGCGGTATGCAGGTCATAATGTGCACGATAGCGCCCTTGCCCCGCCATGGTAAAGAACTGCTCTACATAGTGTTCAAGCTTTTTCGCGCGCTGACGCTCAGGGTTATCTACCCCACCCTCGCTGTGCTTGCCGCAGAATAGACGATTAAGGTTTTCATCGACAAAACGCTGACCAATATTAATTGATTTCGGATTACCAAAAATGAACAGCACACGGTGAGTTAAAGTAATGTGTTCAGCGATAATGGCTTGTATCAGTTGATCACAAATTTCTATAGGCGCAGTTTCATTGCCATGCACGGCACTGGAGAAAACAAAATCCTTATCACCGTATTGCGCTGGAGTGAATTCAATGACTCCTGTGTCAAGGACCTTTACAATTGTGCCATTATCAAGCGTGAACTGCTCTGGCGGCAGATTGAATTCATTTTCACGGGTTATGCTAAGGAAGTCACCGGTCTCTTTCAGACGCTGTAAATACATAGTACACCTTTATTGTGAGAGCTTCGCCGCCTATCGGCAGCGTTATCAAGATAAACAGTAAAAAGCCAGTCGAACGACTGGCTTATATGAGCGGGTTAAGCAATGGCGTTATCAACCAACGCCTTGGCTGCTTGTTCTAATTGTTGTAAATGTTCTTCACCTTGGAAGGACTCAAGGTAAATCTTGTAAATGTCTTCGGTGCCTGACGGTCTGGCCGCAAACCAGCCATTTTCAGTCACTACTTTTAGACCACCAATCGGAGCATCATTACCTGGCGCATGAGTCAGCTTGGCTGTGATCGCATCTCCGGCCAGTTCAGTGGCCGTAATGGCCTCAGCACTGAGTGCTTTCAGTTTCGCTTTTTGCTCACTATTAGCAGGGGCGTCAATGCGTTTGTAAACTGGCTCACCAAATTTTGCCACTAGCTGCTGGTAATACTGCGAAGGCGTTTTACCGGTAACGGCGAGAATCTCAGCAGCAAGTAACCCCATAACAAATCCGTCTTTATCGGTGTTCCATACCGAGCCGTCTAAGCGTAGATACGAAGCTCCGGCACTTTCTTCACCGCCGAAGCACAATTCTCTGCTGTGCAAACCGTCAACAAACCACTTAAAGCCCACAGGGACTTCAAACAAGGTTTTACCGTGGCTTTGTACCACTTTATCAATCATCGCACTGGAAACCAGGGTTTTACCGACTTTCACATCGCCCGGCCACGCACTGCGATGAGTTAATAGGTAATCAATAGCGACGGCAAGAAAGTGGTTGGGATTCATCAATCCGTCTGGGGTAACAATACCGTGGCGGTCATAATCTGGGTCGTTACCAATGCCAATATCGAAGCGGTCTTTTAGTGCGACCAAATTGGTCATCGCATAAGGGGATGAGCAATCCATTCGGATTTTGCCATCTTTGTCTTGTGGCATAAACGCAAAACGCGGGTCTATCGCGTCGTTCACAACCGTGAGGTTTAATCCATATTGCTTGGCAATATGCGGCCAATAATGAATTCCCGAACCACCGAGGGGGTCGATACCTATGGTGATCCCTGATTTGGCGATCGCGTGCATATCAACGACATTGGCTAAATCAGCAACAAATGGGGTTATTAAGTCCACGTATTTGATAAAACCAGAGCGCACGGCCTTAGCAAAGGGGAAAAGCTCCACTTCCACCAGATCTTCAATGAGTAACTGATTCGCTCTATCTTCAATCCATTTTGTAGCGTTGGTATCAGCAGGCCCACCATTGGGTGCATTATATTTAAAACCACCATCTTGAGGTGGATTATGTGAGGGCGTCACCACAATGCCGTCGGCCAATTCATGTGGGTGGGCTTTATTGTGGCTCACTACCGCATGGCTTATCACCGGAGTGGGGGTAAAGTCATCGTCTTGCTGGGTAATGATTTGCACTTCGTTGGCGACCAATACCTCAATGGCAGAATTAAACGCCGACTCCGACAACGCATGCGTATCTTTGCCTAAAAACAGTGGCCCGAAAATATTCTCTTTTTTGCGGTAATCACAAATAGCCTGGGTAATAGCCAAAATGTGAGATTCATTAAATTGCGTATTAAAAGAACAACCACGATGACCGGAAGTACCAAATGCGACCCGGTGCTCTGGAAATTGCTCCACATCAGGCTCGTTGAGATAATAAGCGCTCATTAATTTAGGTACATTAACAAGATCGGCTTGCTTGGCGAGTTTTCCGGCATTGGGGTGAAGGGCCATACCTGATTCCTTATAAATAGTCGCGAATAGTTTCTGCTTGCTCTTTAGTGTAACCCAGCTCTAACGCCGCTTCATGCAACATCATTTTCTTACGGGTGGTATTAGAGTTGGTCATTACCCAAAAAGGACTGTCATCGATATTCTTTGGGTTTAGACTGCTACCACTGGCCTGCAACTCCTCTTTACTTTTACCAAAGTATCGACGGTCACGGCCTTTAATATTCAGTACGCGGTGGAATGTGGTTTTATGGGTGCGGTGCAGCGCTGCAAGAATAAACAAGAAGCGGCCAACAACGCCCTTTTGCATCGCCAGTTCTTCTTTATTAAGAATGTCGAACACGCTGGCTTGGCTATCATCAGCTTCAGCTATGGGCTGCGCTTGCTGCTGCTCGGGCTCATCGCTTACATCGGTTTCTACAGTGGCTGGCGCAGCTATGGGCGCTGCGCTTTGCAAATTCAATAAACGACGCAAAATCTCAGAGGCACTTTCGCCAATGCTTTGGGTATTGCTGGCAATATATTGGTATAGCTCGTCGTCTATTTCTATTTTTTTCATGATATTCCTGTCATTACTGCCAAGTTTACAAATGCTTTGCAGAATTATACCCAAGTTACCTGAATAAGCTAGGGGGCGTGCCCTGTATAGGCCCTTAGCAACTGAGCAGTGTTTGACCAAGTGTTGCATTGCGCGCGCCCAGTGGGCACAATTTACCTACTTTCATCGATGATAACGTGTTTATGTTACTAAATTATCAAAGCAGCTCTGAGGCGCCGAAAAATGCGCCCACTGTGCTTGTTATTCATGGTTTATTTGGCTCATTAGATAATCTTAAAGTCGTTGCCAGAGCCCTCAGTGAGCAGTTTCATGTAATTAACGTGGACGTGCGCAATCACGGTCAATCTTTTCACAGTGAGACCATGACCTACCCGGCTATTGCCGAGGACATTATTGCGCTGATGGATGAGCTGGAGATCGCGCAAGCGCACATTGTGGGTCATTCCATGGGCGGCAAAGTGGCTATGCAAGTAGCAATAGATGCACCCGAGCGCGTCAGCAAGCTCGTTGTACTTGACGTGGCTCCAGTGAGTTACCACTCCCGTCATGACGCCATTTTTCAAGCGCTTGAAAGCGTTGCCAGTGCATCGGTTAGCTCACGTTCGCAAGCGGATGAGTTAATGAGTGAATACATAGCCACACCGGGTGTACGCCAGTTTTTGGCTAAAAGTTTGAAAAAAACCGACAAAGGCTCCTTAGAATGGCAATTTAATTTGCCAGTGCTAAAACAGCAATATGCTAATATCCTATCGCAGCCAGTTGTAAATGATTCTTGTTTGTGTGATACACTGTTCGTTAAAGGTGGCGACTCAGATTATATTTTGCCTGAGCACAAAGAACAGATCATGACCCTGTTCCCGAATGCCAAAGCAAAAGTAATTCAAGGCACCGGACATTGGCTACACGCTGAAAAACCGGCAGCAGTAAATAAATCCATCGTTGATTTTTTAACACGTTAATCCATATCAATAGTATGGGCGTAATTTAGGGTTAGTATAACGGAGGCTAAAAGCCTCAATATCACCTAAATTATTGGATTTTTCTGTGCTACAATGCGCGCCGTTTTACAGATAGGTAGCAGTCAATGGTCGACCAATTAATCAATGAGATCGATACCCTCGGGTTATATTTTGGCCTTGCTGGCATCTTTTTTTTCATCGGCATGGCAATTCAAGACGTACTTAAAAAAGGCGATGTGCCTAAATTTGGTCGTTATATTGTCTGGCTTGTGTTGTTTTTAGGCTGTTCCGGCTTTATCGCCAAAGGGCTTATTCAAGTCTTCTGGCAAGGAGCAGGTGTGGGTTAACCATGGCCAAGTCAGAGCTAGATAGAACCACGCTCGATTTATTCGAGTATGAGCGACGCCCGGGTCGTCCAAAAACTAACCCGCTCCCTCGGGAGTTACAACTGAAAGTAAATAAGCGTAACCAGCTCAAGCGCGATAAAGCGCGGGGCTTGAAACGCGTCGAATTTAAAGTTTCATCAGAGCTGTATCAAGCATTAAATGATATGGCAGATGCGCAAAATATTAGCCGTAGTGCGTTGATTGAAACCATTTTGCAAGAACGATTGGCTATAGATACATAAAAGGTTATTTATTCATGGCAAGTGTAGGTATATTTTTTGGTAGTGATACGGGTAACACTGAGCACGTTGCAAAAATGATCCAAAAAGAGCTCGGCAAGAACATGGTAGCCGTGCACGACATCGCGAAAAGCAGCAAAGAAGAGATTGCAGAGTTTGACCTGCTGCTCTTTGGTATCCCCACATGGTACTACGGCGAAGCGCAGTGTGACTGGGATGACTTTTTCCCTGAACTAGAAGAAATCGACTTTGACGGCAAGCTATGTGCTATCTTTGGTTGTGGTGATCAAGAAGATTACGCCGAGTACTTCCTTGATGCCATGGGCATGGTCAACGACATTATCACCGAGCGTGGTGCTATTGTAGTCGGTAATTGGCCTACCGAAGGCTATGATTTTGAAGCATCAAAAGGGCTGGTTGATGACGAGCATTTCGTTGGCTTGGGCATTGATGAAGACCGTCAACCAGAGCTGACCGATGAGCGTGTGAAAACCTGGTGTAAGCAGATTTTTGATGAAATGTGCCTAGCAGAACTTGCCGACTAAGAACAAAAACGCTAAGGGTAACTTGGCTTTACACTTGATAGTAAAGCACGTTATTCTTAGCCATTATTATGCGTCGCACGCACCGCTTGCTGTCCCTTAGCGGTGCAACCAAGAATCTAAAATCGAGAACAAGTTGAATGACTGATCATAATCTAGAGCTTAAAAAAGCGGGCTTAAAGGTCACGCTACCGCGTATTAAAATCCTAGAAATCCTCCAGTCTCCGGATAACCAGCACATCAGTGCCGAGGACGTCTACAAAATCCTGCTTGATAACAGCGAAGAGATCGGTCTGGCTACTGTTTATCGCGTTTTAAACCAGTTCGATGACGCTGGCATTGTCACCCGCCACCACTTCGAAGGCGGCAAATCGGTATTTGAATTGGCCGGCTCTACGCACCACGACCATTTAGTGTGTTTGAAATGTGGTCGAGTGATCGAGTTTGAAGACGACATGATTGAACGTCGTCAGGTAGAAATCGCAGAAGAAAACGGCATTACGCTAACCAATCACTCACTCTATTTATACGGCGAGTGTAAAGATGTTGAAGCGTGTAAGAACTACGCCGAGATAAGCAATAACTAATTGCTTATATGAAAAAAACCTGCGCTAACGCAGGTTTTTTTTTGTGTCTTTAGTTTACTGACAATGGCCTTCATCAATACTAAGTTTCAAGCTCGCTCCAGCGCTGTTGCCAGATACTTTTAAATACCCCCAGTAGTTGCTTTGACCACTCACCGATAAACACTCCACGTTTCCTGATGTATCGCTGCGCGCCTCAACATTGCTGCCGTTGGGCCAGCCTTGGTTGGCATATTCCAGCATTAAATCGCCACTGCCATGGGCCGCTTCGATACGCACACTTTGCGCTGCGGCGACATTTTCAATACTAAACCACATCGGTGCCTGCGCACCTAAGCAGATAGTCTCACCGGCCACTAAGTGCCCATCAGTACGCGGTCCTTGTTGCGCGCACATATCATCGATGTGAGAAGACGCCTGATAGCTGGCTGTTAGGCTCACATCTACAAACGCATTATACCCTCTGACCATGATATACACTTCACTGGTCGCGCTACCTAGATTGAGCTGGCATTGTTCCTCATTACCACCAATATACGGACGACAGTCAAACTCATCTGTGGTGGGGGATTGCTGTTCACGAACATAAAGGTCAGCATCACCACTGCCTCCTGAAAGGGTCACATCAAGCGCTGAAGTGCCTTGCGGCAATGTGATACGGAACACTTGCTCGCTATCTTGTGCTCCACTGATAGATACGCTTTGCCCATTGCTCAGCTCAGTAATACCGCCGCTGCTATCGGCCTCAATGGTAATACTGTGACTAACACTGTGGCTCAGGCCCTGCTCATCACTCACACTCAAGGTCACGGTGTAACTGCCCGGCTGATTATAACTGTGCTGTGCAATAGCCCCTCGCCCTGATGTGCCATCGCCAAAGTCCCAAAGATAACTTGCGATAGCGCCTTCGTTGTCGCTGCTCGCACTGCCATCAAAGGTCATACTTTGATTCACAACCCCGGTATCGAGGGCGTTAATACGGGCCGTTGGCGCGGTATTGTTCTCGCCACCGGCGAGCGCTTGTGTCCAAGTTGTGAATTCATTGCCATAACTCGCCGCCCAGCTATTCACTTGGCTTTGATAGCCTTGCCAGTTGCCCTGGCGAGTATTCGCTAGCATGTTGGCCAACTCGCTGCGGTGACGCTCAAACATAAAGCGCACCCCCAAGTATCCCCAGCGATAAATTCTATCTTGGTCAAAACCGGCATACGTGGTGGCAAACACCTCACCTAATTGGTAGGTGCTGCCATCTTTTATGGTCTCAATTGCAGCGCTGTTGTCCTCAAGTAACGAGACATATTCAGCCACTCCCTCACTCCACCAAACTATATCGGCTGTCGGGGCGTTAAAGTCACCATAAAGATTAAAGCGCCCGTCTAAGTAGTGAACATATTCATGCTCTAAATTCCAGACATAGTGTTCAGCGTTGGCATAGCTGGCCTCGTAAGCAACAAAGTTGGCCTGATTGTCCGGGTTACTCGGATCCCCCTCTAAATACATACCGCCATTGTTGGTATCGATGCCAA
The DNA here is from genome assembly GCF_004208955.1 of Pseudoalteromonas sp. CO325X. Lineage (NCBI taxonomy): Bacteria > Pseudomonadati > Pseudomonadota > Gammaproteobacteria > Alteromonadales > Pseudoalteromonadaceae > Pseudoalteromonas > Pseudoalteromonas sp. CO325X. Next base: position 163,663 of record NZ_SGPG01000022.1, on the reverse strand, counting down.
AAATAACCCCAGCATATTTTTTATAATCGTCGCTGCTATTGAACACATTCACCTGTAAGAAGGAGTTCAAATCATCGGCAACAGGTTGATTATTAGTGGCTAACTTGTCGTGGAATACCCCTTCTTCGTAGGCCATTTTTTCACAGGCTGCTTGTTGTTGGCTGGCACTTAATTGTTGTGCCCGAATGCGAATGGTGTCACTGCATTGGTGAATTTGACCCAATACCTGCTGCTCAACCTGTTCTTTAAAACCACACACCTCAAACTGCGCGCAGGCACCGTAGTAATCGACGATATCGGCTGCGCCTAACCAGAGGGCATCACCGTAGCCAACCATGTTATAACGGGCAAATAGTGCGCTAAGCTGCTTATCGGCCTCATCTTCTATTGGCTCACCGCTGTGCATTTTTAACCGCGCTAACTCCCTTGCCGCATTGGTGATCAGATATTCACTGTCGCTACCTATCATCCAGGTTTGCGCTGTGAACTCACCTAACAGTCGTGCCAGCTCAGTATCGGTTTTTGCCAGCGCCATGAATTCATCATTCCATTGGCCTCGGAACAAAATGGTAAAAATACCATTTACCGCCGAGCGCATATGCCAGCTATTACCATAACTTTGGTCCCAACGACTTAGCCATTGTTTAACTTGCGGTAAGTAGCGGTGTTGTAATTCAGCGCTATCCATAGTGATGATCACTTCACTAAGCGTCTTGCCATGGGCGTCGCTGTTGGCATAAAAGTGGGTATTGGCAACAAACGCATCCAGTGCTTGCTGGGTCGCCTCAGTTGCAGCTGGCGATAAGCTTACCTGATCGTTATAGAACTCAACATAGAAGCCAGCGCGCAGAAACAAAAATAGCGCTTCCAAATCAGCACTGCCTTGGCCGTTATAATTGCTGGCAAGCACAAGCGCTCTATCAGCAACTGCTAACATTTTACCATCAGTAACAATTTGTCCAGCGACTTCATTGCTGGCACTAAATAGCGCGTTGACGCAATCCACACCTTGGCTGGTCACTTGCTCGGCGATGGTAGCGCTCGACGCGTCAGCCAGTTGCTGCAAGGCACACTGCGCACTCGCATCTGCCATCAAGCTGGAATGTGATAGCTCATTAACTAAATGGACTGAAGAAAGCTGCTTTTGCCTATCAGCCGTTGGTGGCGCGATATGTTGCCTCTGCTGATCCGCCTCATGGGCAACGGCCAATGAATGCTGTGCACTTATAGGTTTAAACAATCGCTTGCCATCACTGGTGCCCGGGTGCGCACTAACGTGGCCAGCTACGCAGCCAAGCGTAACCATCAGTGCCGACGTAATTGCTGATTTTCTCATAATGTACCTTTTCTGGGTTGATTGAACTCGGGGCAAAGTTAACACCCAGTTAATAGTGTATACAATATATTTTATATTCGTTGTGGTTATATCGTTAGATTCAAATTCCCTTTTTTGATTACAAGCGACATGTTAGGCCATTGCTCGCTGCGAGCCGAGCTGCAAGATGCCAAGCGTACGGTACGGGTCGGAACAATAAAGAGAAGAAAATATGACAATGACGGAAATGGACGTCCCGGTTTTTATATATTGACTATACTCAGGGCTAGCGACCATGTAGGTCGCATTATGTGGTAAATTTATAGGGCCTACCGAATCATGCAAGAAGAATTATTAAACTCGGTTATCAAAATCACTAAAACCAGAGATGTAAACTCCCTCGAATACAGCCTAGTAACCACCCTACAAGAATTCATACAGTGCCAAGAGATAGCAGTCTATAAGGACTTACAAGACTTTGGCCGCAAGGTCATCGAGTGCAGCCTGGTGCTCCACCATGAGAATGCCGGTCAATATCAATGGCACGACACACACATTGTAGAATCCCCTGAATCTGAACTTCTCTCGTGTTTACAATCTGCTTGTATCATTACCGTACAGAACAACAATGGCATTGAGCATCGCTGGCTGCCCATTTCGATTTTTGATAAACCTGTGGTCGCCATCAAGGTGGTCAGTAATCACTTGAGCTCATCACAGCAAGTGTTACTAAACGCCTTTTGCCGTATTTACGAAAATTACCTAACCATTTTACATGAGAATGAGCGCGACAAGCTGACCGGATTATTAAATCGGCAAACCTTTGAGCGTAAATTTAAACGCCTGCTAGAAAAGCAAGTGATGAACCAAAAAGCCCAAAACAGAGCGAATAATAACCGCAAGCGCCAACCCGAGAGTTACTCGTGGTTAGCAATGGTGGATATCGACCACTTCAAACAAGTTAATGATAACTATGGTCATGTCTGTGGTGATGAGGTATTGCTTATCTTGGCGCAGCAGATGCGCGGCTTCTTCCGCGCTTCAGACTTAATGTTTCGCTTCGGCGGCGAAGAATTTGTACTTATATTTGAGCCTTGCAAACAAGAAGATATCAATGAAAAAATGCAGGCGTTTATGGACCATGTGCGCAACACCCACTTCCCCTTTGTAAAAACGCTGACAGTCAGTGTGGGGATGGCTCGTATCAGCCCTTATGACTTCCCCATCAGCGTATTAGAGAACGCCGACAAAGCACTTTATTATGCAAAAAATTATGGCCGTGATCAGCTGCACTTTTTTGATGATCTTGTGCAATCCGGTGCGATTTCACCGGACAATGCTAATCAGGATGAAGGGGATATCGACCTGTTTTAGGCCGCTCCCCAAGGTGTCGCTGAGTCGTTTGCGCCGCAGCTAATGGGTGTACAACTGCTCAAGGTAACTGACGGCGACTTGGTGCCAGTCAAAGCGCGTGTTTTTGGCTTGCGCGCACAATGTCTGCCACTGAGCTGGCTCGTTATGGTAAACAGCAAGAGCACGCTGCAAGGCAGTGAGTAGCTGCCGACTTTGCTGTTTTGGGCTATTCCCCGTGAAGGTGAAACCATTGACGCCTTCGGCAATGGTGTCTTTAAGGCCGCCCACTTGATGTACTAAGCAGGGCGTGCCCTCGCGCATCGCTAAAAGCTGACTGATGCCACATGGTTCAAATGAGCTGGGCATACAAAATAATGACCCAAGCTGGTACATCGCATCACCCAATTCCAGGGCGAAACCACGTAAAAACAAGAAGTTGTCATGCTCGGCCATCGCCTGTGTTAGCAACGCTTCAAGCGCCGGGTCGCCAGAGCCCAGCATCATAAAGTGCTTGCCTTGCTCAGCTAAACATCGCAACAGTTCACCCAGCGTATCATCATCAAGCAATAGCGCGACTTTTTGCGGGCTGATCCGCCCTACAGAGCATAGCCAAGGTGTGACCTCGTTGGCACGCCATTGTTGCAGGCGAACATGGGCGATGTAATGACTCGCGCTTAACTGATTGGCCTTGCCCATCCATTGTAATACAGCCTGCTCAGCGAGCTGCCATAACCGTTTTTGAGTGTAATTTACCGACTCGCTTTGGTAGTCACAGCCATTGAGGATGCCCACCAACCGATTTTGCTGCTGCGCGGCAACCAACTGATTTTCCAACCCTTCTCCACCGATAAAACCGTGTTGCATATTGCTTGGACGCTGAATTTCTTGCATATACTGGGGCGAGACCACATGTACTTTGTCACATAGTTCAATGGCGGCGCGCATCGGATTGTAGCAATGGGGATAGCGCGGATCGCAAATACGCTGGCCATCGTAACTTAACCATGGAAACCACGATTCAAGCGCCGACGGGTCGTGGGCAAACGGCCTCACTCCTTGCAATGCTAAGTTGTGAATGGTGTACACCGTGTGCATGGCTTTTAGTCTTTGAAAATCATTGCCATAAGCACGAAGCACCGCCAACGTGGCGCTGTGCCAATCATGTAAATGCAACACATCAGCCGCTAGCACACCTTGCTCTATCGCCTGTGCCACCGCCAAGCAAAATAAGGCAAACTTACTGGCATCAGCAGCAAAGGGCCGGCCGTCTTCATCGTGGTGATAAACATGCTCACTGCACAGCCACGGATGCGATAACACATAGTGACTGACCCCATCGCGTTTGCTCACCAACAAAAGTTGTATATTAAGCCGTTGGTGGGCAAAGTGAACCTGCACCTCGGCGCAGGGCTGCGCCTCAATGAGCTCCATACATTGGTAATGCGGTAAGATCACATCGACTCGGGTGCCTTGCTCGGCCAGCGCTTTTGACACATTGCCCACCACATCAGCCACCCCACCCACTTTTGCGCCGACAATGGCGCTGCTTTCAGCACAAACAAATAACACTGACTTCATTATTACGCTCGCTGCTGACTCTGGGCATCGGTTTTTTGCGCAAGCGCCGCCAACATATCGCGCGTTACCAGCACAATGCCATTTTTGGATACGCGAAAGCCGTGTTCAATATCTTCCTCATGATCTAAGCCAATGGTCAGTCCTTCTGGTATTTCACAGCCCCGGTCAATGATCGCTCGCTTAATATGGCAACCGCGATGAACGACCACACCCGGCAGCACCACCGCTTGCTCAATTTGACAAAAAGAGTGCACGTGCACATTAGAAAATAATAGCGACTTGCGCACTTGCGAGCCGGAAATAATACAGCCACCGGAAACCGTTGAATCCACCGCCATCCCCCGGCGTTCATCGTCATCAAAAATAAACTTCGCTGGCGGTAATTGCTCTTGGTAGGTCCAAATTGGCCAGCTAGGGTCGTACAAATCCAATTTCGGCTCCGGTTCAACCAACTCCATATTCGCTTCCCAAAACGAATCTAAGGTGCCAACATCACGCCAATAGGGCTGCCCAGACATGCCCGGATCGGTAAATGGAAAGGCATATACCTGGTGATTGTCGATGATTGCCGGAATGATATCGTGACCAAAATCACGCCCCGAACAGCTGTTTTGCGCATCTTTTTGCAATTGTTCAAATAGAAATTCAGTGTTGAACACGTAGTTGCCCATCGACGCTAAGCAGCGACCCGGCTTTGCTGGAATTTCATTCGGCACAGCGGGCTTTTCATCAAAGCGACGAATACGGTTTTGTTCGTCCACGGTCATAACGCCAAAGGTGTTGGCAGCCTCTTCGGTGTCGACTTCAATACAGCACACCGTCATATCGGCGCCCGTTTCCACATGTTTTGCCAGTAACGCCCCGTAGTCCATACGGTAAACATGATCGCCTGATAAAATCATGACATAACGGGGTAGCTCATGACGAATGATGTCCATATTCTGAAATACCGCATCGGCGGTGCCACAATACCACTCATCGCCGTAGCGCTGTGACGCAGGTAAAATCTCTACTGACTCACCGAGCTCTTTTTTGAAATGCCCCCAAGCGCGATGCACATGACGAATTAACGAGTGCGACTTATATTGAGTCGCCACCCCGACCCTGCGTATCCCCGAATTGATGCAGTTCGACAGTGGAAAATCGATGATGCGATGTTTACCCCCAAAATACACGGCCGGCTTGGCGCGCCAGTTGGTCAGCTCATGTAACCGCGATCCCCTGCCTCCGGCGAGGATCAAGGCGTAAGTATCACGGGTTAAAGTACTAATGTATCGATTTGCATAACTTGGCATGGTTATTCTCCTTGGCGCGTTGGCATGGCCTGTAACTGCCATATGTCTTCACTGTATTGGGCAATAGTGCGATCACTGGAAAACTGACCAGAGGCAGCGGTATTTAAAATACTCATTTGAGTCCAGTGTTTAGGGTCTTGATAAGCTTCGCTGACAGCTTGTTGAGCTTGGCAGTAACTGGCAAAGTCATAACAGGTCAGCCAAGGGTCGCTATCGTCATAAAGGAGATTAATAATGGGAGCGAAAATATCCGGCTCACACAAATTAAAATGACCGCTTTGTAGCAAGGCGATTACTTTTTGCAGCTGCGGGTCGTTCTCAATAATAGCGCGTGCGCTATAGTGCCTGCGGATATCGTCAATTTGCTCAATCTTGGCGCCAAAAGTAAAAAAGTGCTCGCCACCGAGTGCTTCAAGCATTTCCACATTGGCGCCATCCAGGGTGCCTATGGTCAGTGCGCCATTCATCATAAACTTCATATTGCCGGTGCCTGACGCTTCCTTACCCGCCGTGGATATTTGCTCTGATAAATCCGCTCCAGGGCAAATTGTTTCCATCGCGGTGACATTGTAATTCGGTAAAAACGCCACCCTTAACCACGCCTTCGCACGAGGGTCATCGTTAATGGTGTTAGCAACATTACATATCAACTTAATAATGCGCTTAGCCATATCGTAACCGGGGGCCGCTTTGCCCCCGAACAGCACACAACGGGGCACCATGCCTTGCGTATCGCCATCACAAATGCGCCGGTATAAATGAATTACATGCAAAATATTGAGCAACTGGCGTTTATATTCATGAATGCGCTTGACCTGTACATCAAATAGCATGGTCGAGTCAAATTGCACAGCGCAGCGCTGTTGCACCAACTCGCACAGCCGCGCTTTGTTGGCTTGTTTTACCTTTTGCCACGCGGCAATAAAACTATCATCATCGTAGTAACGGCGAATACGGTTAATATGCGCGAAATCTTTTACCCAATCATCGCCTATTTTGGCGGTGATCAATTGTGCCAACTCGGGGTTACAATGAGATAGCCAACGCCTGGGGGTGACCCCATTGGTCTTGTTATTAAACTTCTGTGGCCACAGCGCATAAAAATCTGCAAACAGCTGTTCTTTCAGTAAGCGGCTATGCAGCGCCGCCACCCCATTGACGGAATAGCTGCCAACAATGGCTAAATAAGCCATACGCACCTGAGGGTTTGGCCCCTCTTCAATAAGCGACAAAGCTCGCTGTTTTTGTGCACACCCGGGCCACTGTTTGGCGACTAAGATTAAGAACCGTGCGTTAATTTCATAGATAATTTGCATCAAACGCGGCAGTAGCCGTTGCATTAAAGCCACAGACCATTTTTCCAGCGCTTCAGGTAGCAAGGTGTGGTTGGTGTAGGCCATGGTACGAGTGGTTATCTGCCAAGCATCGTCCCAACTCAAGCAGTGTTCGTCGATAAGCAGGCGCATTAATTCAGCTACGGCAATACTGGGATGCGTATCGTTGAGTTGAAATACATGATAATCGGCAAAATCTGTAAACTGTGCGCCTTTAATTGCTATCCATTGGTTGAGCCGGTCTTGCAGTGCGGCACTACAGAGAAAATATTGTTGGCGCAGGCGCAGCTCTTTGCCATTTTCACTGCTGTCGTTCGGATACAGCACCATGGAAATTTGCTCAGCGAGGTTTTTTTGCGCCACAGCCTCGGCATAGCCACCAGCATTGAACTCACCAAGGTCAAACTCATCGGTGGCCTCACTTTTAAACAGCCGTAAGGTATTGACGATATCATTACCATAGCCTGGCACGGGCACATCATAAGGCACAGCTAACACATCTTGGGTGTCCAGCCATTGGCGGTGCTCGCGGCCTTGTTGGTCTCGATAAATATCGACATGACCAAAAAACTTCACCCGCACGGTTTTATCCGGTGCCGGTAATTCCCACGGATGGCCTTCACGCAGCCAATGATCGGGCTGCTCTATTTGCTGACCATTATCAATGCGTTGATTAAACATGCCGTATTCATAACGAATACCATAACCTGTGACCGGTAAGGCCATGGTCGCACAGCTATCTAAGAAGCACGCAGCCAAACGCCCTAAACCACCATTTCCTAAACCGGCGTCGTGCTCAGCGCTGGCTATATGTTCGAGCTCGGCGCAGTAATTGGCTAATGCGGCGCTCACCTCAGCAGCCATATCTAGGTTTAAAATAGCGTTATTTAAGCTACGTCCGATGAGAAACTCTAACGACAGGTAGGCCACTCTTCGTGTTGGCACTGAGGTGGTGACATTGCGGGTTTGTCGCATGCGGGCCACCAGCCTATCACGTATTGTCAGCGCCAGTGCTTGATACAAATAATGCTGCGATTCGCCCACCTTGTCGCGCCCGAGGGTATAGTGAAAATGACGAGCCAAATCATCGGCCAACGTTTCGCTATCAAGTAGCGGCGCATCCTGCCAATCCACAGGGTGGCATACAGTGCCAGACGTAGTCATAGTGTTTGCCTTGTATTGTGTTTGTTTTCAACGTTACTAAACACCCAACCACTACAGGGAGTTAAGGTTATTTCTTGATCCACAGCGATGCCCTGCGTTGCAGACACACTGTGTTCATCCGTACTCAAGCGCAGGTGCCATTGCAGTGGCGTATTATCAGGGCTCACTAAGCGCAGCGTTTGCTCGCGCCCGCCGCGATGCAGTACCACACATAAATAGTGATGGGCCTGGGTATCGATACTGTAATACACCAAGGTATGCAGCGAGGGGTCATGCCAATCGTCATTGCTCATCGGCTGCCCGTCAGGGCGATACCAAGCAATCACAAAGCGCGGGTCGTTGTCATGGATGTACTCCGGGTGCGTAAAAATGGCGAATTCACGACGCAGCCTTTGCACATCGCTGATAAACAGAGCTAACGGATGGTGGCGAGAGACATCGTGCCAACTAAGCCAATTAATGGCGTTATCTTGGCAATATGCATTATTGTTGCCCCCCTGTGAGTGCCCCATTTCCGAGCCAGCGCTGAGCATAGGCACGCCTTTGGAAAGTAATAAGGTGAGCAGTAAGTTTTTTTGTGCTCGCAAACGCAGTAACTTGATGTGGGCATCGTCGCTGTGCCCTTCCACACCATAATTACAACTGTAGTTGGCATTATGGCCGTCTTGATTGTGCTCTCCGTTGGCGTGATTATGCTTTTGCTCGTAGCTGACAAGGTCGGCCAAGGTATAGCCATCATGACTGGTGATAAAATTAATGCTGTAGCTTGGCACCATCCCGGTGGCGCTGAAAATGTCGGCAGAGCCATGCAAGCGCTTGGCTAACACGCCCAGTAAATCGCTATCGCCGCGCCAAAACCGCCTGACAACATCGCGATATTGGTCATTCCACTGTCGCCATGGAGCAGGAAAAGCGCCAAGCTGGTAACCTCCGGGGCCAATATCCCAAGGCTCGGCAATCAGTTTCGCGTGTTGTAATACCGGGTCTTGTGCAAGGCATTGAAAAAAGACATGTTCAGGGCTAAAACCATGGCGCTCTCGGCCTAAAATACTGGCCAAGTCAAAGCGAAAGCCATCAACCCCATATACCTGATACCAATGCCGTAAGCTGTCCATGACCAAGCGCAACGCACCCTGTTGGGTTAAATCTAAGGTGTTACCGCAGCCGGTGTCGTTAATGTAATGACCTTGCTCATCAAGGCGATAATAACTGCGATTATCGATGCCCCTTAGGTGGCAACAAGGGCCAAGGGCTTCGCCTTCACAGCTGTGGTTGTAAACCACATCAATCAGCACTTCGATATTGTGTTGATGTAACTCCGCGACCATGGCTTGAAATTCGTGCACATCGCCGCTAACCAAATAATCACTATGCGGAGTGAAAAAGCTCAGGGTGTTATAGCCCCAATAATTACTCAGCCCGAGTGGCTGTAAAAACGCTTCACTAATGAACTGCTGCACTGGCATAAGCTCAATGCTGGTCACACCTAGCGCCTTGATATGCTCAATGAATTGCGGCGTTGCCAAGGCTGCAAAACACCCGCGTTGGGCGTTCTCAATATCGGGGTGGCGCTGCGACCACCCCTTAACATGACATTCGTAAATAACAGTCTCATGCCAGGCAATCTCCGGGCGTTTACCTTTATACTGGCTCAGCGCGGTTACCTGTGCTTTAGGCATTAAGTGAGCATTATCAAACGGACATAGCTTACCTTGCTCATCAATAGCGCGGTGGCGAATACTGTGTTGAAAATCACCAAATAGCGAGTGTGCATAAGGGTCGAGCAGCAACTTATTAATATTAAACAACTGCCCTTGTTCAGGAGCAAAAGGACCATCCACACGATAGCCATATAGCTGCCCTTTTACAGCCCCTGCAACATAAACATGCCAATACCCGGGTTCACCTTTATGTAGGGCTATGCGTGCAATTTCACTGTGCCCAGAAGCATCATACAGACACAAGTACACGGCACTGGCATGACGCGAGTACAAGCAAAAATTAACCCCTTGGTCATCAATATAAGCCCCCAAGGGAGCACCAACGCCAGGCTTGGTAATAAATTTACTCATGATCAGGTGCCTCCCACAACAGATAAACACAAGCCAATGGCGGCACACAGATGCTGATAGACTGACTTTGCCCATGCCAGGGTAGAGGCTCCGAAAGGAGTGGCTCTGAATAGAGTGGCTCCGATGGGAGTGGCTCCGAAGGGGATGGTTGCTCATTTGCAGGTCGCTCAGCGCACACCCTAACGCCACTGCCGGAGTATTGACTCTCATCGCTATTAGCGATAACTCGGTAACTACCAGCGTGAGGCACACCAATGCGAAAATCATGATGTACTTGAGGCGTCATATTCACAACCGCGAGCACGACTTGCGGGAGGCTACTGGCAATACGTACAAAGCTGTAAATGCTTTGCTGGCTATTATTCCCATCTAACCACCGAAACCCACGCTCATCACAGTCATTTTCATGCAGAGCCGGGTAAGAACGATAAAGCTGATTCAGGCATTTAACCCAACGCTGCATGCCTTGGTGCGCTGGGTCATCAAGCAGGTGCCAATCCAGCGCATGGTTATGATCCCACTCGCGCTGCTGAGCGAACTCGCCGCCCATAAATAGCAGCTTTTTGCCAGGATGAGCCCACATAAAACCTAAATAGGCGCGCAGGTTCGCATGTTGCTGCCAACTATCTCCTGGCATTTTGCTAAGCAGCGACCCTTTGCCATGAACGACTTCATCATGGCTTAAAGGCAAAATGTAATTTTCGCTGTAGGCATAGACCATGGAAAAGGTCATGTCGTGGTGATGGTATTGGCGGTAAATCGGGTCTAACTGCATGTAGCGTAATGAGTCATTCATCCACCCCATATTCCACTTAAAACCGAACCCTAAGCCGCCACTGTCGGTGGTTTGTGTGACTCCAGGCCACGCGGTCGATTCCTCTGCGACCATCATAATGCCGCGATTTCGCCCATAGCACACACTGTTGATTTGCTGAAGGCAAGCAATAGCGCCGAGGTTTTCTCGCCCGCCCAAGTGGTTGGCCAACCACTGCCCATGCTCACGGCTGTAATCAAGGTATAACATCGATGCCACGGCATCCACGCGCAACCCATCTACCCCGTATTGCTCTAACCAAAAGCTGGCGCTAGAGGTGAGAAAGCTACGTACCTCTTGGCGCTCATAATTGTAAATATAGGTATGCCAATCTGGATGATACCCTTGGCGATGATCGGCATGCTCATACAAATGCGTGCCATCAAAACGCCCCAAACCGTGAGCATCTGCCGGGAAATGCCCCGGCACCCAATCTATTAGCACACCAATATTGTGCGCTCGGCATTGCGCGCAGAAATAGGCAAAATCATCGCCACTGCCGAAGCGCGAGGTGGGCGCGAAAAGGCCGGTGCTCTGATACCCCCAAGAGCCATCAAAGGGGAACTCGCTAACGGGCATTAATTGAATATGGGTAAACCCCATTTCTTCAACATACGGAATTAATTGCGCGGCTAACTCACGGTAATTTAAAAATTGGTTATCGGCGGTGCGCCGCCAAGAGCCAATATGCAGCTCATAAATACTAATGGCCGCATCGATGGCATTGCGGCGCTCGCGTTGCTCATAGCTTTGCTCATCCAGCGCTTTGGGCAACGTAACAGCACTGACGCGTGAGGCGGTATTTGGCGGCAGCTCTGTAGCAAATGCATAGGGGTCGGCTTTTAGTAAGGCCTCACCCGATAACGTGCGAATATGGTATTTGTAGCATTGGCCCGGCGCTACATCAGGTATAAAAATGGCCCAAACACCGCTGTCTTCAACCCGCGCCATAGGATGCTGGCGACTATCCCAGTGGTTAAAATCCCCAGTCACGCTCACCGCGAGGGCATTAGGAGCCCACACGCTAAAACGCACGCCACGGTGGCCTTGCAACGTCATCATATGAGCACCAAGGTGGCGCTGTGCCTGTTGCTCTGTGCCTTGGCGGAAATAATATAAATCGGCGGCGCTGAGCCCTAAGGGTAAGCAAAATGGGTCGGCCTGAACCACCACCGCCTCTGGGTAAGTAACACAGAGCTGATACGGAACAAATTCCGCCGGCGCCGGCGCGATAAACACCTCTGAGTCTGAATAGCGCTGGGCAATACAAGTGTGAGTGGCAAATTGCACCTCCACCGCCAAAGCGCCGGGCTTGTAGAGAATCACATACCAGCTGCCGTCAATGCGTTGATGGCCCAATAGCTGTCGCGGTTCACCCACTTGCGCCTCTTCAAGGGCGCAAACAGCATCGGCTAAATCAGGAAGTGGCGTATTATCAATCATCGCATGTTCCATGACGACTCCTAGTCAGTTCACAGATAAACTGCTGTTGCTGCTGTAAAATAGCGACAGCAGATTGGCTCAACTGTCGTCGCCAGTTTGGGTATTCACGGTGCGTACCGGGGATATTGACCGGCGCATGTTGGCCGTCTAAATCATCAAGTTGCAGGGTCAACAACTTACTACTTCCCTGCGCGAGAGCCCGACACAAGGCGCGATACACATCGGCGCTGGTGCTATGTAACGAGACCAACTGCCCTTGTTGAGTGAGTCGCTCAATCAGCGCGCTTTTATGGTTTTTACGTCGCTCATATAACGACTGTTTTTGCTCTGCACTGATAAGCGCCAGTTGCAGTGCTTGATTAAGATCATCACCCTGCCACCACTGGGCAAAAGGCGGTAAATCATGGTTGCTGATCATCAATAAGGTCTGCTCATCAAGGTGTTGCGGCGCGCTAAAGGCTGAGTGCTGGTAACAAAAGTAATACACGGTATTGGAGAATATCTGCGCTTGTGCCAAGGCCTGTCGTACTTGCTCGGGCACCACTCCTAAATCCTCACCAATCACCACGCAATGGTGTTGATGGCTGAGTATTTTTATTAGCGCTAACAGCTCGTTGAAGGGGTAGTAGACATAACAGCCCTGCTCATCTACACACCACCAAATGCGCATCAACGCCATCACATGATCGATGCGCAGCGCCCCCGCCCCTTGCATATTGGCGCTAAATAACGCTTTGGCATAGGCAAACCGATGGCACTTCATCGCTTGCGGCAACAATGCTGGCATGCCCCAATTTTGCCCCTGTGGCGCAAAATCATCCGGCGGCGCACCAATACAGGCATGGGGGGTAAACAGTGCTCGGTAACGATTAAACTCGCCACCCCTATCGCTCACGCCAACGGCCAAATCATTGATAAGGCCCAACTTCATACCCGCCTCTTGCGCTATATTTTGGCATTCTTGGCGCTGCAGCCAGGCTTGCCATTGCCAATAACAAGCCTGCTCATCATCTGGGTCGTCCAGGGTATCAAGAGCCACACGGTGCTGCTCTTTAAACTGTGCAAATTCGGCCTTGCGCTCAGCACTTGCCGTGGTGCAAAAACGCTCAAATAGAGCGCGTAATAATGGCAGCTTAAGCGCATAGACTTGCTCATAATCAAGCCAAGGCGCACTTACTACATTGCTATAGTTTCTTTTGGCCTCATTGAGCTGCGCTAAAATCGCCGCATCACATTCGGGCGAATCCTGAACGGCAATGTACAGCGGGTGGATAAGCATGCGGCTGCTAGGGCTGTACGGGCTATGCCTACTGGCATCATTACAATCGAGTAAGTGCAAGGGATTAAGTAGCACATAATCTATGGATAACGCAGCGGCTTCGCGCAGCAGCGCTTTGAGATCCGCAAAATCACCCATGCCCACCCCGTATTCGCTTACCAAGGTGTACAAGCCGCACGATAACCCCACACCTTTAACAGCTGCTTGCTGGCCATAAGCGCCTTGATAAACGTGTTGTGGCGCCCACCACAGCTCTAGCTCAGCGCTATGCTCTGCGACGCGGACCCGAGCGGCGTAAAACCCAGGCGCCAACCAACCTTGACCCAGTTCATAGCTAAGTGAGAGGTAGCGACAGCCATCAATCACGTAGTCACCGGTGACTTGCCCTTGGCTAATGCGCCAGTTAGCGTGTTGTGCGTTCACCTCTAGGTGCAAGCTCGCAACCTGCTGCCGCTGAAACTGCACCTCGCTCAGGCGAATAACTAAACGAGGCGAAGGCTCCGAGATAACCATAATGTCATCGCAAAGTTGCTGCCAAGGGGCCGCGTCAAGCTGATAGTTAAGCGCAGCTAAGGCGTCGAGGTTATCAACATCGACCCCCATGGCCTCAAGCACTTTTACCCGCAACGCTTGATCAAATTGTTGCTGTTGCCCTTGGTAATCCACGTAGCTGTCGCCAACCCCCATCAGATAGAGGCTTTGTGCCAGCGTCTGCATTGTTAAGGCTGAACGTGGGTTGATACCACACTGTTGTCAGTGCCATATGCATTGGCAACATAAGCATCGGCTTGGTGGTCGTTATCCCACTCATGGTCATCAATTAAGTAACGAAAATGAAACTCGCTGTTTTTAGGAAGGCGCGTTTTAACGCGAAATGTGCTGCCTTTTTTCGAGCAGGTCATGGGCAACGGTTGCCATTGATTAAACTCCGCCACGAGCGCAACACGGGCCGCGTGTGGGTGCTCATACTCAAAGGTGACTTCTGCTTCGTTTTTTGTTTTGAAAAAACGCTTCTTTAACATAGCTGGGCTCCAAACAAGTGTATATTTGTTCGCCACATCAATGTGCTATGGATACTGCTCAGCAAATCGGTGTGTTTTGCAAAGTCTGATGGCGAGGTTAGCAAAGAAATATGGACGCATTATTACAGTGCATAAAATGCGCTTTCTCGGTGCAATCACGCCGAAAAGTGAGGGCGTCACCCGTCACTTATAGGCTGTTAGCAGGATAAGTGCCAAGGCAGCTGCTGCGAACCTCAAATAGATACAAGGGATAATAGAAACAAACCAACAAAACGCATAATGAGATATTTTCACGCGTGCTTGCGAGCAGCTAAGCGAGAACTATTTGTGCAAGTGCGCTTTAAGTTAAAGGTCCGCTATTGCTGGCTGCAACCGACAACCCGGGGCAGTGTCCGCTTTGTTTTTGTCGTTCAAATGAGTTGAACCAGCCTTGCACCTCTCTTGGTTGATGTTGCTGCATGCTCATTTTTCGTGGCAAAGAGAACACCATGTCGTAGCTAACTTATCAATTGAACGTGGCGATTACCGGTGGATACGTTACGGGGGTATAACAAGAGTATACAGTTGAGTCAGGGGCAATTAATTTAGATTTAATTTGTACTTGACCCGGGAATATCGCGAAAAGAATAATGATTATTTGCTACCGGCCCATATTTTATTCCCTCTAAGTTATAAAGAGCAAGCTGCATCTTTGGTCAATGTAGTAACTTGTTGTATCGAGCCAGTATTTAACCCTTCCCCTTGTTCTATAAAAAGAAAAAAAATTTCTCCTCTGCTATTTCTGTATGTGTATGGCTTTGCTACATTCCCAATACGCTCATCTGTGATCTGTTCTTCTTTACCCAAGTTTCCAAGCTCATCGACGCACCTTCTCCAAACTGATAATTGATTAGGCTCTCGACCATAGTCATTTACGTAGTAAAGGTCTACCCTACCGTCCAGTCGTTTAAATGGAAAAGCATCGTGTATTTCAAACGTTTTTTCTGAAACTAGATATTCTGGAGACCAGCTATTTTGTTGGGCTATTTTGAATCGAGATTTTTGCACATATTTTGTTTTACCCTTACTCGTTTTTTTGTCGGTGGGGAAGCTCCTTTGATAACTATAAATTAGGTTTCCACTTTCAAAAGAGCTTATGACAGGCATCGTTCCCGATTGCTGAAACGAATTATCTCTAACATAGCTAACTCCATCGCTGCTTTTCATAAGTGCTAAACCGCAACATTTCGGTGCTCTAAGAGATATCGCACTCGTCGATTCAGTTAATCTGTGGTACCTAGGCCAGCTACCTCCGATTAGCTCTTGCTCTAAATTCAAAGCAACAAGATCAATCAACTTACCTTGCCTTGTCAATCGACCTTTCATGATTTGAGCTGCTTCATCGTAACCGTCTGCAAAGCTGAAATAAACCCAAAGTATAGGGCCTTCATATTCATGACCTACTAAGGTTAAATAATTTGGTTGCTTTGTAAATCCCTCTATTTCCATAGGCTGTGAGTTAAGGTCATTATGTGCACTTAAGTTAAACAACTTAACATTTATTCGGTCAAAATTTATGTTTTCAACCTGTTCAAATAGTATGAATTTTTCGCTGCCCACTTCGACATACATGCTATGAAAATTATAGTTGCTCCTCGTATCAAGTGTTCTTAGATTATGTGTCGAAAGGATGTCTGGCAGGCTCATTGCGAAAAGGCCTTCACTCATCATACACATCATAGAAAGAAGACCAAAAATACTTCGACTAAAACTATTCATTACCTTTCCTATCTATAGATCCCAAAGAGCAATAGCCCTGTCTGATGTTGCTATCGTTTCTTTTCGGTGGGCGATAACTACCCTCGTTATATCTAGTTGACGTACTGAATCGTTTATTTTCCTCTCTAATTCAACGTCAAGGTGGCTAGTAGCCTTATCCAAAAATAATAATTTGGGTTTCCTATAATAGGTCACGAACCAACCTGTAACTCATAAAGGCGCAGTAGATATACCCCATAGTAGGACCGAGAAAGCTTGTTATTAAGCGTTTAAAGTTTAGAAAGAGTGAGTAAACCGAAACCTAGCCTGAGGTATCTTAAAACGCGCTTCTAGCTACTGGCTGGGTTAATCATTTTATTTGATAAAACAACTGCCTAATAGCATCTTGCTTAGGTGGTATCGGGCAGTTGTCGAACTGTTCATATGGACTATTTTTGTTTTCCACAAGCATCGATAAAGTATTGAGGGCCAATGACAATTTTTTGTCTGTGCCGTGCAACATGTTCCTCTATTGCTTTGCGAGCAAATGTAACGGTACACCCTTGTGTGTTCGTTGCCTCAACCGAAGATAAATCTTTATCTATTTTGCTGATTACAAATGATGATTGTTCATACTCCCAGATACTGCTGTCTTTAGGTTCAATGGGCAATAGCTCCAAAACTTGGGTACCGTGTTCATTGACTAATGTAAGCTTTACTTTAACAACCCCATCGGTCTCGTTTTTTATTATCCCCCAATACGTATTTGAACACGCACCAAGAAATATAAGTATGGGTAGTCCCAACAGATACTCGGATCTACGCCTTATTCTTTCCATTGTATGACCTAATCCCATATTAACCGTTTAATATCTACACCAAGTATTTTACAACTATCAATTACTATACTTTTTAATCACATGCTTTTTGAAAGTCCTCAGCAGAAATGACGATTTGCCGCGTTGTATGTTTAACCTTCTCTTTTATCTGCTCTTTGTTAAAAACTAAGTAGCAACTGCCTGCGCCACTTATTTCAATTGAATGCAGGTTTTTATCCATCGCTTTTGACTCACGTGATGACTGGTCATATTGCCAAATATTCACTTCACCCGCTTGTAAAGGCATGTCCATTACCTGAATCCCATACTGGGTTTTAAAAGTTACTTTGACCATGAGCTCTTCAGCTGTCGCATTTTTTACACTGGCCCAGTGGATAGTTGAGCATGAGCTCAAAACAAAAGCGGCTAGTAATCCTAGAATTAGTGTTTTTAATTTTTCCATGGGATCTGAGTGGTCCAAATCAACCTTTAAGTGCCATAAAGCAGTTCCAATCTAACACTTTGCCATTCATCCCATGCATTCTCAGGGTCGATATCGGCATAACCTCTTTCTTCTGCCAGCTCCACAGCAACATCAAGTGGCATTGCCATACATTGTGAAGAGTCTCTTATACCTAACACTTCTTGCTCAGTTAAGGGAGCGCCTTTTTTCGTTTCGGCGTTTAATAGCACTGCGACTAACGCAGGAATATGAACGAGTTTTAAATCTTCATCATTTTGTGAAGGCAAAATATAAATCCTTTTATCTACGAGTCCTGGAGGGAATGCCTCAATCAGCCGGCGCGTCTGCGGGTGGGTGGATTGATTTGTTAGCCTGTTTTTCTTCGAATATCTTTTTCAATGGAGAATCACTTGGATACAAGACTTTAGCACTCGGTACATCTAATGCCGCTGCATCCAAATGTGAATCCTGATCATCAAAGAAAATATGTGGCTTGAACGCTTTCAAGAACCTACTTTTTTGTAACCCACCAAGAAAAAATGCCTGATCAATATAAACATTCCATGCTCTTATAGTGTTTATAACCCTCATTTCCGCTGGACTATTTCTGGCGGTCATTATTGCTAGTCTAACCGGAGAGTACTCAATCCGGCCAGGAAGCCTTTCTTGTATTTTTGAAAGCTTTCTAAGTAAGTTGGCATGAGGACCTTCTTGGAGAGGGATTTCTTTTTGGAGGTCTTCAGTTTCCCAGAATTTGCCGAGACCTTCAGTCTGATTGACTAACTCACTTTCTTCGCTAAATAGAACTGCATCTGCATCAAAAGCAATCCTTACTTGATCATCTCTCAGTTCATGGGAAGATTTCGGGGGCTCCTTTACAATCGCACCTGCACATACTTTGCTGTCAACCACACTTTGAGCATCTTTCTCATCTGTGGTTAAAAATAGGTCAACATAAAAAGCTTCCAAATAATCGGAGCTCGGCTCCCCTGCTGTGAATGCTGATCGAGTTATTGCGAGATCTCGACGTCTTATCTCTTTTAAAACCCTAAAGCCAGTCTCTGGGCTGTTTTTAGATATTACAACCACTTCAACAATTGGATCTTTATCACTCTCGGCTTGATGCTTATTTAAACCTAGTAGTGCTTTAACTAGTGGCATTCCTGTACCATCTTGCAATGGTTCATTTTCATGCTCTAGCATATATTCTCGGTATTCGACAATCGCTGTTTCCGGATCTTCAGCCATTTTCTTCCTGAACACTTTATCTGCGTCTGAAAGATCAAATAGTGCCGTCGCTGAAATTCCAATAACTAGCGTATTTGATAGTTCGATTGGCATAGATATCCCTTATTTCAGATGAGAAGCTAATTCCAAAAGCAGCGACGGTTCACCCTCCCCTGCCTTTTCTTGTTAGCTCAATAACTTCCCGACTAGCTCAGAACCTTTCGCAACTTGATCAGTTGCCCCCAAATCATTGAAGCAACTAAGTACGGTTTCCAACGACTCCGCCAGCAATTTAGGTGTTATTGAAATTACGGGAAGAGCAGACAATTTTGCAGATACGTCTTCCTTCCCTCCAGCTAGACCAATACTAACCATCATTGCTACATAGTATTTAATATTAGTTATTGTCTTTCTCTCTAATTCAATACCGCACTGGTCTGGTTTAAGGTAGATTTCCACTGACTTCATTATCTGAATAACTTTTAAATAAATATCAATAGGGAAATCTAAGCTAAATATTTTTCTATACTCTGTATCAGAGTTTATAAGTGTAGATGGCCTAGCTCTAGCACTGTCTGGCTTTAACAATGTTGTAGCCATCATTGTTTGTGCCATGTAAGGGATGCTAATAATCTTACCGACTGGCATTCCTTGGTTCTTATAATGATTTTTCTTTCTATCGTAATAGAAACCATTGGCTTTTAGGAAGTCCTCTATATTGCGGTGTATTTCATCAGAGCTTCTTAGCGATGCAGGAGGTATAGAGGTTTGGCTATTTGTTGCACGAATTATTCTATCTCTCGCTTCTTCATCTTCTTCACAAATAACACGAACCAAAACAGACCTTTCATCACCTGCTGGGTCATCTAGCTGGGAAAAATGTTGATAGATTTCATGAGATGTTTGGAGCCCATTAACAATTTGTGGGTCTTCAATAGTCAATTGCTTTCCAGCTAAAACTGCTTTGGGTGTAATTATGGTAACCCCATTATTGAGATACCAAAAATTTTCAGATTCAGCATTTTCTAATGTTTTCCTGATACCTGTATTTACGACAACACTTCCTTGATAATCACGAACATTAGACTCAAATATACTTCTAGCCAATGCCCCAGAATCAGAAACAAACTCATAGTACTTTGACAGAGAAACAAGACATAAATAGCTTCCTGCATCGGTTCCAATAGGCGATTCCGATACATCCAGAATTCGCGAAGTTGAAGGGATATTACGTGTCAATTCTAGCAGCTTTGAAGCACCCACAAACTCAAAGGAAAATTCAGCACCACCAAACATTTTCCCTAAATCTTCATGAAGCTTAGGAACCTTTCCTTCAACATTAGGGTGGACTTCATCGCCCTGCGTGGCGTAGTAATAATGTATTTCCAGGCGAGGAAATGTCCCAGCTAATTTGGAATAGGCATTTCTAAATAGTTTTGTTTTATCTATAAGATCTGCATTGTAGCGGGCTGTAAAGTCATCTGGGTCGTTTGCAAGGTTGAGTAGATCCTCTGCCGATTCACGGAACTTTATAACAGCGTCTTCCTTGAATGAAGCAGAGGTTTTTGACTGTATTACAACAAGCTCAATATGGTTCTTTTTTTGGTTAGGATTGATTTCCATGTCTTCTTTAAGTAACTCTCCGTTCACAAACGTATATATTGAGTCAATTCCACCATCGCCGCCATCACCAACGATTCCGTATGCTACATCGTCATAGGTCAAGTCGTGATCTTTGAGAATTTCTGAGGACGAGTAAATCTCGAAATATTCAGCTACTGTAAGTTCATCTGCTGATTCCGCACACTTTTCCTCGATTATCTGTGCAAGTATTATCTGGTCGTTTGTTTTTTGATTCATTCGAACTCTCGATCCTTGTGATGAAGTTTATTCTCGGTGGAGCTAACGCCCGCAACTGCGGACGACTTATAGCTACGAAGGAGCGGAAAAACGTTCCCTCAGCATGCGCTTGTTAAGCTTTTACACGAACAACTCTTTAAATTCATTGAGTTTTTCTTCTTCAATATCATCTTTATGGGCTTTTGCTATTTTTTCGCCAAAAGCTTTCACATCAGCATCCTTTGCAATCCAGTTAATTTGTTCATTTATAAGATATGCTTCGATAATTTTCATTGCCTGAGACTGATTAAAGGACCCAAATGAACTTAGCTCTGAAATGACAGAATGTGTGCGCTGGAATGACCCAGAATCTTGCAAGTTTTCTATAGCAATGTTCTTTTCTATCTCGGCCACATTCGTCGCTTCTGGATGGTTTTTTGATATGTACTGAGAAAGTCGCTTATAAACGAATAGTTCACCGCTCTTTCTTTTCTTCCATTCTCGTCTCAAGAACTCATTTGCTTGGTCTTTCTGAAGCTCACTGAAGTAGTCTCCATCATCAGTAACTATGTGTAGGTCATTATCGTCCGGGACTGCTTGCAACAAACTCAGCCAATTTACTGCATCCCCGTAAGACCCTTTTTTTCCAGGAGGATTTCCAAGATCATAACGAAGAAGTGCAGAATCTGTTATTTCCTGTGTTCGTTCAATCTTTTTTCCAGATTTAAATATCTCATTAATTGCCTCGTCTGCCTCTAAATTCTGTGCTTCAATTTTTTCACTAACATCGTTGAGAATACTCTGCTTCAGCCTTTTGTATTCCTTGAGATTCTGAATCAAATCATCTGCTTTATCAGAATATCTAACAATCTGTGGAACTTGCCCGTTCTGAGACTCTTTCTTAAATTCTGAAATTACCTGATTGATGACAGACTCCCTGTTTCGCCAAAACTCATCTTCTACTTGTTCAGGCAGCCATAGAGTGAGGCGTTCATGTTCATGAAGAACAAGAGCCTTTTTTAATTCATCAATACTTTCGCTCGATAGATTAAAGAATGTGAAAAAGATATTTGTATCGATAAATAGTTGCATTACTTCGATAGGTCCTTGTGATGCATAACAGCTTATTAGCGTGCATTTCGGGTTAAGCCGAATAGGTTTTTTGTATTTTTACCACGCTAACGTTCATTTATTATTAATAAAACATTAAGCTATCAGCGCTTGGGGCTGATGTCGATACCGGGATTGTTGTGGAAAACACACAATAAGATAAGCTTCGCATGTTATGAAAATAGATAACTTCTTTAATTTCAGATATTTGGAGTTGTTATTTACTTTTTTTGGCTGGTATTACATTCCATAACACGCCCTGTTGGATAGGTTTTCGGGCGCTTCACCTATGAGCATGTCCAATGTGGTGAAGCATAAAAAACCATATGGCTATTAAGAAGAAATATTAATACCCAAAAAGTAGCGCTTAAAAATCTGAGTCTGCTGCTTTTCATATAAACAATCTCGCTATGTTTACTCGTGGGTTTACTAAAATATTGCTTCATTTATTGCATCCACAAAAAAGCCAGCAGTGAGGCTGCTGGCTTTTATATTGAGAAGTAAAAGGGCTAATTATTCGCTGTGGCGACCTTCCCATACCTCTTCAACTAGTTTTTTGTTAAAGGCTTGCAAATCGCCAGGCTTGCGGCTAGTGACCAGGCCATTATCAACCACAACTTGCTCGTCTACCCAATCGGCTCCGGCGTTTTCTAAGTCGGTGCGTATACTTGGGTACGAGGTGACTTTGCGCCCTTTTAGTTTATCAATTTCCGCTAGCATCCACGGGCCGTGGCATATAGCTGCAACCGGTTTGATGTAATCTTCTTGGAAGAAACCATCCACGAAGCGTTTTGCTTCAGTGTCTTGGCGCAGTGCATCGGGGTTAAATAAGCCGCCGGGCAGCACCAAGGCGTTGTATTCAACCGCGCTGACTTCTTGCGCTAGCTTATCTACTTTTATTTCTTCACCCCAGTGGTCGTCCTCCCAACCTCGAATAGTGCCTGGCTTAATAGAGATAATGTCTACCTCGGCACCTGCATCGAGTAACGCTTTACGAGGAGATACCAGTTCGCTTTGTTCGAACCCATCAGTGGCTAGGATGGCTACTTTCTTACCTGCTAAAGGTGTACTCATATTAATCTCCTTTAAATTAAACACATTTAAGTATGAGCAGCCATCATGCCAAATTAATAAATCATTGAAGTTAATAGCTTTTATATCTTTTGGCTATATTTTTAGTGACAGCTTGCCTGCAAAGCTTTCAGGCTTTAATGAAACACTTACATGACTAAACGACGGGTGCTTAATACTTGCACACACTGTGCAAAAGCATGGTGCAACCACAGTTAAAAATGACCCAAAACAGTGCTTAACACCCCTTTTAAATACCCCCATCAAGCTATAGGCCTCTGTATTTATTACTCTTTGTATTAATGGCACAGATTATTCATTAACTACTGTGTCACCCACCTTAGGAGCGCCGTTATGCAACAGCTACGTGAAACCCTTTACCTACTTTGGCATTTCGATATTAGTATTTGGCAAATTCATGACTATGCGCAGGGTAAAGACGATGAATAGCCTCGCGTCTGTGATGCCCCGCTTGTTGAATAAGCAAATTAGCGTCTCGCAAGCGGCCGCTCATACTAAGCTCTCTAAACGGGAAATATATAAGGCGCTACGCATGCACGACCAAAGCTCATCGCGGGGCACTTTGCTCAAGCGGCGCCAGCAGCTATTAAAACAACTCAATGACGTTGACATTGCACTTGCACAACATCACCGGTAGGTTTAAAGCTGCCCTTTACTGTTACAGGCATTTTTAAGGAGTACTATGCACAGCTATGAAGTAAACTTTGACGGCTTAGTGGGCCCCACCCATAACTACGCCGGATTGTCTTTTGGTAATGTTGCCTCTAAGCGTTTTGCAGCGCAGCCATCTAACCCTAAACAAGCGGCCTTGCAGGGGCTTGAGAAAATGCGCACGATGCGCCAGCTGGGTTTACACCAAGGTGTACTGGCCCCTCACGCACGCCCTCATATGGCATTGTTAAAGCAGCTGGGGTTTACTGGCTCGGATGCACAAATACTCGAAAAAGCGTACAAATATAACCCGACTTTATTAAGTGCGTGCTTTTCTTCATCAGCAATGTGGAGTGCGAATGCTGCCACCGTATCCCCCTCAAGCGACAGTGCTGATAACCGCGTTCATTTTACGGCGGCCAATTTAAGCAATAAGTTGCATCGTTCCATTGAAGCGCCAACCACAGGCCGGGTATTACAAGCAACGTTCGCTAGTTCAAACTATTTTGCCCATCACGCCCCCTTACCTGGGCACGACCATTTCGCCGATGAAGGCGCTGCAAATCATACCCGCTTATGCCCAAAGCACGGCGATAAAGGCTTGCATTTATTTGTGTATGGGCGTGAGGCCTTTAATGAAGGCGGCGTGAAACCACAAAAATTCCCTGCCCGCCATACCCTTGAGGCCAGCGCTGCGATTGCCCGCTTGCACCAGCTCGATGATAGCCAACAGCTGTATATTCAGCAGAATCCAGAGGTGATCGACCAAGGCGTATTTCATAATGATGTCATTGCCGTTGGTAATGAGCAGCTGCTTTTTTGCCACGAGCAAGCCTTTTATAAGCAACACCAAGCCCTGGATACAATAAGCTCTGCTTACAGTGCACTGTATAACGACGCCCATCGCCTTAGTATTGTTGAAGTACCCACCGAGGCGGTGAGTGTTGCCGATGCCGTGAGCAGTTATCTGTTTAATAGCCAGCTTATTACCCTGCCTAGCAATGCCACAGCGCTGATTGCGCCGCAGGAGTGTGCTGAGAACCCAGCGGTTAAGGCGTATTTAGATGATTTACTCACACAGCCAGATACCTTGGATGAAGTCCATTACGTGGATATCAAACAAAGTATGCAAAATGGCGGTGGCCCAGCTTGTTTGCGCTTACGAGTGGTGTTAAATGAACAGGAATTGGCTGCCACAAACCCAGCCTGTTTATTCTCTGACAAGTTACATCACACCCTAAGTGATTGGGTGAAGCGTCATTATCGTGACCAGCTATGCCAGGACGATCTGCGCGATCCACTGCTGTTCCAAGAATCTTACGCCGCCTTAGATGAATTAACTAAGCTTATGAATTTAGGCAGTATTTATGATTTTCAGCAGTGATCGCTTAGCGCCTTAAAGCGATCGTGCAATGGCTATTTTATCAGCCAAAAGGCTGACCCTGTGCTAGGCTTAAAGAACGTTTATCACAGGGTTTGGCACTATGTTGTTAACGCGCATCATCTTCGCCTCCAGTATTTGGATGGCCTGCTCCATATCCGCCTTTGGCGCCAACGATCCGGTGATCTACCACTATTACAACAGCGAGGGCATTGCGGTATTCACCGATCAAAAACCAAAAGTCAGTGGCTTTCGTGTTGTTGAAGTAAAATGCCAACGCTGCGAGCAATCGCGTTATCAAAGCTGGTATTCAACCCCTTTGCACCCCTACAAGTTTCGTCAAACCTTGTACGAAGAAGCGCTCAAAAATGACTTAGATGTGGCATTGTTACAAGCCATAGTGCATGCCGAATCGGGCTTTAACCCTAATGCGCAATCACATAAGGGCGCCAAAGGGCTGATGCAACTCATGCCTTTACTAGTCAAAGCCTACAATATCGATAACCCCTTCGACCCCGATAGCAATATTGCCGCCGGCAGCGCCTATTTTGCGAAGCTATTAAAGCGCTTTAAAGGAAATACGAAACTGGCCGCAGCGGCCTATAACGCCGGCCCTGGCAACGTTGCCCATTACAGTGGCGTGCCTCCTTTTCAGCAAACCCGCGACTTCGTTAAACGTGTCGATATTCTCCATAATCGTTACCGCCAACATCAACAGCTATTAACTTTAACAGTACCACGCCAATACCCGAACGGATTGCTCAGTGCAGCGCGCTAGCTAAGCTCAGACATACCAATTGTGTAAGTGAAGTGATAACTTAATCACCATAACTGGAGTCAGTGCGGCAATGTGCCCGTAGATGGATGTGTATGCTTAAAGATATTATTCGTTGGTGTCGTCATTATGTGCGTTTATGCGTGTTTTTTATTGCCGCGTTGCTGGGTTTGCAAGTGCCGGGCTTCGTTGACGATTATGGCCATGCACTGCGTGCAAGCAGCGACGAGGTAACACAGGCCATTGCCCCGTTTAAAGACGACGCAAAACAATTCTTTGATGGATCCTTAGAAAAACTGTTGGCTCACTATCAACAAAGTGACGACCGCATTTACGCCAAAGGCGGTAACAACTTAGCCTTACTCTTGGAGCGCCAAGAGCAACTAGAGAACGCAGTATCCGATTATCAAAGTAACCCTTATTGGCACTTGCTGACTGCGCCGGTGATTGATGTTGGCCAGTCGGTATGGCAATCCTACCGCCCGCAAATCCAACTGAACATGGCCTCTTTGGGCAGTGCCTTAGTGGTGGCGTTAATGATTACTTGGTGTGTTGAAGGGCTGTTTGTTTTATTAACCAGTGCCCTACTCGTTTTGCTATCGCTGTTTATAAATGTGCGAAGCAAACCTTCATAAAGCCACACCATAGATAGCTGAGCTGGGTTATTGGCAGCTGCTCTAGGAAAAAAGCAGCTGCGGTTGCCATTTAAGTGAAGTACTAAAGGTGATCCACCAGCCACGCCTTTTCAGTGCGGCCATGATTGGTTTGCTCGTCGTATGCTTGCAGTTGCTGCGCTAGTTCTTGTTTCAGCGCATTGCCGATAAGCGCGGCCTGTTGCTCAATCACACGGCAACTGCCCAGCTCGGGAATGGCCTCTAGTTGCTCGTCGATGCGCTGTGCCATCGCCTTTATCATACGGCCATGTTCATGCTCATGCTCGGCCAAAAACGAAAACCACTGCGACCACGCTTTTTTCACACTCTCAGTACTATCTGTTAATTGTGGCAGCGTGTATTCCAGCTCTAACGTAGTGGTTACCTTATTGATATCACATTGGCGAGACTTACTATCAAACCAAAACTGCCAGCGGATATCGTAGTAGGTGTAACCATGCACAACCTTGTTATCACGCTTTACCGGCGAAGCACTATCGAGTGCGTGTAAAAGACCATCGGGCGCGTCGGCACTGACGGCATAGTTTTGTGTGGTTTCATCAATGACAAGTTGAGCATGAAGCGAAAATGAAAAAAGTAAAAAGATGAGATAGCGCACAAGAGTTCCTTTTTGGCGTTGGCTTGTTAACGCCGCTATTTTATCAAGTACGTGGGTTTGTACCACTAAAAGATAACAATTGTGTGAAATATCATAAATTTGCTGCTAACTGTGGAGATTATGCTCAGGTCTTTCTAAAAATCATCGACTTAGCTTGTACAGTCCACGAATACCAGCTAGTGTTTATACTAGTGTTTGAAGTTAATAATAAGAGAATTCATTGATGGCATCTCAGTGTCGCCGCTGCATTAACACGCCCCCTCTCCCTTTTGATTTTACCATGGCGTTCCAACCCATTGTTGATTGCCAACAAGGCGAGGTATTTGGTTATGAAGCGCTTGTGCGTGGTGTTAACAATGAACCGGCCGGTGCGGTAATAAGCCAGCTTACCGATGAAAATAAATATATGTTTGATCAGCATTGCCGCATTAAAGCCATTGCTTTGGCTGCCAAGCTGCAAATACCGTCGATGCTGAGCATTAACTTTTTACCGAATGCCATCTATGAACCTGAACGATGTATCAAAACAACTCTGGAAGCCGCTGAGCGTTACCAGTTTCCTATCGAGCGAATTATGTTCGAGTTTACCGAAGCTGAAAAGGTAGGTGATGCGCACCATATCAAACGCATCGTTGAGTATTATCGTAAATTGGGTTTTATGACCGCCACGGATGATTTTGGCGCCGGTTATTCAGGCCTTAACTTATTAGCTGACTTTCAAACCGACATTGTTAAATTAGACATGTTGATGATCCGCAATATCGACCAGGATAAAACCCGACAGATCATCATAAAAAACTGCGTGAATTTGCTGCGTGAGCTGGGTATTCAGGTGCTTGCCGAAGGCATTGAAACAGAGGGCGAATATCATTGGTTGCGAGCAGCCGGCATTAATCTAATGCAGGGTTATTTGTTGGCGAAGCCCCAGTTTGAAGGGCTCCCAGAGGTACATATACCGAGTCACTGAACGCTTGAGCGGCTGCCTTAAGACAGCCGGTTAGCAAATTGTGATACCGCATCCACGACTTTTTGAGACGCTTCGCGTATTTCCTCAATTACCGCACTGGCATCATTGACTTTCTCAGCCACCTCGGTGGCTGTGTCTTTATTTTCACCTATGGTTTGCACTGCTTCCAAGGTCAGTTGCGCGTTATCATTGACCACCCCAATGATTTCTTCGGTCGACTTTGAGGTTCGCGAGGCCAACTCTCTGACCTCATCGGCAACGACCGCAAAACCGCGCCCAAGCTCACCTGCCCGCGCAGCTTCAATGGCGGCGTTAAGCGCCAATAAGTTGGTTTGCTCGGCGATACCGCTGATAGCTTGAACAATTTTATTAATTTGCGCCGATTGCGCTTCAAGGGCATTGATTTTCTCAGACGCACTATCCATCTTTGCCGCTAATTGGCTCATAACCGCTGCGGTTTCTTCCATAATCGCAGCCCCACTACTGGCACTACTTTGAGTGTTAATTGAGGTGTCGTAAGCGATTTGAGCTGCATGATTTACCTGGCTTTCGCGCTCTACTTGCGCAGTGATGTCGGTGGCAAACTTAACTATCTCATAAAGCTGACCATGGCTGTCGAAAATGGGGTTATAAGAGGCTTCGAGATAAATTTCTCGTCCCTGCTTGTCGATACGCTTAAAACGATCGGCAATGTAATCTCCGCGATTAAGTTTTTGCCAAAACTCACGATACTCATGGCTATTAGCCAGTGCGGGCTCACAAAACATGCTGTGGTGCTTGCCTTTGACTTCTTCAAGGCGATAACCCACAGTGTTTAGAAATAAGTCGTTAGCGTCGATAATATTTCCTTGAGGGTTAAAGCGGATCACGGCCATAGAACGCTCAATAGCGTTGATGACATTTTCATTGTGCCTTGAGGTATTAATGGTGCGGGTTAGGTTCGATGCGAACAGATCAAAGTGCGTACAGTGCCCACTGGCATCCACAATCGGCTGCAATATCACACGTAACCATAAGTGCTGGTCATTGTTTTGCATTTCCAAAGCACCAGCCCAGTGTTTGCGCTGAGTTAGCGCATTTTTAAGTGCCTTATAGTGCTCTGTGTTGCGCGCCAAATTTGGCACGAAGTCGAGCAACGCCTTGGCCTGCCACGCGTGGCTGCTAATCTGGGTCTCAGTTTCAAAAAGTGTGTTGGCAGAGATAATCACCCCCTGCAAATCCAAAGTTAGATGGATCATCTCTTCACTTAAACTAGAGAATATTTGCTTGTAAGTAAGCACTTCATCTTGCAAGCTTTTCAGCTCAGCGAGGTGACTTTTTCGCAGAAACATGGTGGTACCATCAAAGTAAATAATAAAAGAGCTAGCGCTTAAGAACGTTTTGCATGGTGCGGTGGATCATAAAGCAGCTTATCGCTGCGCCATTTGATATAGCGCATAGCATTCCCCTTAAGTTAAATGCTCACCCTTGATTTATTATTGTATTATTATGCAGATATAGCGAACAGTAAAATGCGACGAGTGTAAAAAATGGGTTCAGCGGATACTTTAAAGAGCAATATATGAGAGGACTAACTCGAAATCAAATAGTTGTCCTCTATGCTCTCATTAGCACTCTTTGGATAGTTTCCAGCGATTGGTTATTGGCATTAGTATGGGGAGACTTTGAGGACTCGTTGGCGCTTTCTATTGGCAAAGGAGTGAGTTTTGTCCTGCTAATGTCTGTGGCCTTGCACTTGTTACTGAAGAAGCTCAATAACGCTCAAACCTTGGTCTCTGCCGCCAAAAGCGATGAGCAGCTGCTCCTGTACAAATTACCCAACTACTTTAAACACATGCCTATTGTCACCTACGCCATTGAGGTGTCTGCTCAGCGCAGCCAAACCGTGTGGGTAAGTGACAATGTCACCAAAGTGCTGGGATACCAAGCTGAGCAAGCAATGGCCATAGGTTGGTGGTCGAAAAGTCTACACCCAGACGATAGACTCCGTGCTCAAGAAGAAAGTCATCGTATTATCGGCGCCGGTGGCGGACACCACTATTACCGCATCAAGCACAAAGATGGCCACTATATTCATATTCATGACGAAATGCACTTAGTGAGCGGCTCTCACCCGCAGCGCTATATTGGTATTTTGTGCGATATTAGCGCCGAGGAAGGCGCGCTTAATCAGGTAAGACACTACTCTAGCCGGTTAGAAAATACCGTACTTGGCACGGTTGAAGCTATCTCAAGCATGGTTGAACTACGCGACCCCTACACGGCTGGCCACGAGTCCAGAGTGGGTGATTTAGCGGTGCAAATTGCTAAGCAAATGCAGCTCAACGCCGACACTCAATACGGTTTACGCATTGCAGGCTTAGTACATGATATTGGCAAAATCAGCATCCCCTCTGAATATTTGACCAAACCCACGCGCTTAAGCCACAGCGAGTTTGCCATTATTAAAACGCATGCAGAGCATGGCTATCAAATTTTAAAGAGTATTCCTTTTCCTTGGCCTATCGCCCAAGTCGCTTATCAGCACCATGAGCGCATGGATGGCAGCGGCTACCCGCAAGGCTTGAAAGGCGAGGATATTTTGCTTGAAGCGCGCATTATTGCCGTTGCCGATGTGATTGAATCAATGGCCACATCTCGGCCCTACCGCCATGCACTGGGACTGGACGCAGCCCTTACGGAAATAGAAACCAACGCCGGTAAATTATATGACCCCCAGGTTGTTAACGCGGCATTGAGCTTATTTCGTGAGCAAGGCTACCAGCTTTCGCAGCCCACCAACTAAGCTTGGCAACGCTGATAGTGTTTTTGGTTTGTAGGCGGCATTAGGTAATTTGCATATTTATTGATCAAGCGCATTGATCATCTGACCCAGGTTTGTTTTAGTGATACAACAGCAAAAAAGGAGAAACGGGTTATGTGTATTAAACGAGCTCTTTCGCTTACAGCAGCGATATTAATGCTATCTGGCTGTGGCGTTGCCAATGATGTCACCGTCTGTACTGATGCGCCGCAAAGCCAATGGCTGGATCAAAGCGACTTTAAAACAACACTGCAAGCCAAGGGCTATAGCATCAATGAGTTTAAAGTGACCGATGGCAGCTGCTATGAAATTTATGGCACCGATAAAGATAACAACAAGGTAGAAATTTACTTTAATCCAGTCGACGGCTCGGTAGTTAAACAAGAAGCGCACTAGTGAGCAGCACAATTAAAATATGGGATCCGGTGGTACGTATCGTCCATTGGTCCCTCGTTGGCATCTTTATTACCAATTACTTCATTATTGAAGCTGGTGGCTCGTGGCATCAGTGGCTAGGTTACAGCGCTGCCACCCTGGTGTTACTGCGACTAATTTGGGGCCTCTTTCCCTCGGGCTACGCCCGTATTCGCGCAGCCATTATCAACCGCGCTGCGATAAGCGCGCACATCACTCACCTCAAAGAGCGCCATATCCCCACCGAATCCGGCCACAACCCTATTGGCTGGCTAATGGTATTTGCAACTTGGCTGCTATTTATTGCACTTGCCGTAACTGGGTTTATGCTTGAGGAAATCGATGCCCTATTCGGTAACTCGCTACTGCAAGACTTCCATGCCTTGGCAGCTAATACCCTGTATGCTATCGCCATTATCCATATTATTGCGGTTATCGTGGTTGGCTGGTGGGGGCGCATCCCGCTAATACCACCCATGATCACCGGGCAACGAAAAAAACGCGACTAGCCTTTGGCGAATAGGTTGAAAGCTTAAATAAACGAGCTGTTTACACGCGTTTTATAGTGAGTGCCTTTAGGCTCTCATTCCCCGTTATGGCCCTAAACACTCATTTAGCAGTTAAAAAAGTAGTAAGGCATCTATCTATGTTCTCTCAAGTTCATAACCTCCAGAGCCATCCGAAATCAATGTTAAGCATGTATTTATTTCAAATAGTGAGCTTTAGAGATAGCTTTTAAGTTGCTTGGTTCAGTCATGCATTTCTCCTTAAAAAAACTAGCGTAAGCAGTTTCGCCATAGACGCATTAATAGGCTCGATAAATAACTCATTAAGTGAAATTAAAACATAATTTTATTAGGGGGTTGCTGGAGCTTAAAAAATATTGTCCAAATCTTCTTGGAAACAGATCCCTTCAAAGCCATTTTCCTTAACTATATTTCTAAATTCCTCATTACAATACATGCACATGTTTGCAGTATATTTTGACTTAAATATGGGTAAGTTTTCGACTTCCTTTTTAAAAATTAGTTTCTTGACTCCCACCATGACGCCTTGTTCGTATTCCATTACCGTTAACTCGGGATCTTCATTCCCAAAAACCAAAGGGTTGAACAAAACCATAGGTACACCCTCAACATTTAACTTCAGGCATTCACCGGATTGTTCCAAAATTTTCCGCAAAGTTTGATACGCATTTTCGGTCAAAACGAGAAAGCGGGAGTATGGGTTGATATCCTTATAAGTGTTCTTAGAGTTAGCAAAGAAGTTACACTCCAGGCTTTGTTCAGGCCAGATATCCGAAAGCCGATTATTCGTGCTTGGCGCCCTGAGTATATACTCCATTAAGTCCAACTTTTCGGGAGCAAATGGCTTTAATCTATTGGTTAGCTGTCGGACGTCTAAGTCAATAATATCTGCTTTACCACTTTCACGATTCATTCTGTAAATCATGATTTACCATCCCACGTAATGTTTTTCTTTGTCATTACTTCTGAGGGCATTGAATTAAGCTTTATCCTTGTTTTCACATCTTTCAGCCGACCAATAACAATTGCTCTTTGTTTTTCATGCGTTATGTTTGGGTCTATTCCACTAAAAATTGTCTGCTGCAATGAAGCAAACCGCTCCCCTATCCAAGTCTCGTAGTTATAACGGTGAATATTCGCATGGGGCACAGAGTCTGCGGTCGCCCAATCATCCTCTTTGTTCTTTTTATAATTCAACATCCAAACTCCGTTTCGTGGATCGTTTATGCCAATACCGCACTGGTGCAGAGATAACCTTGCATCTAGCATTAGCATTTGTTGATATTGTCCTTTGCCTGGAACTATATGATGGGCTTGGTGATTTCGCGTAGGCTTAAATTCCCCTTCAGCTGTTAAAAATTTGGCTAGTTTATCTGTGGGGTGATGGCCTTCTGATTCAAGTTCACCGGTAGAAGAGCTTTCCGTATACTTACGATACCCTTCCAGCGATTCTTGGGCGACTGCAATCGACAACAATCGCCGTTTCTCGTTTTGTAGGTGCTTCAAATCGCGCTCCAGTTTTTCTAAAAGCTCCCCATCTGTTGAGCCACCCATTCTTTGTTCATAATGTGAACGAGCTTTTAGCTCGTAGTTATAAATAGCCATTTCTAATGGTGTAGGGTTATCAGGCCGGTCAGGCTTAGGATATAAATGAGGGTCTAACATAGTATTTCCTTTCACTATTAATGATGAGCTTGAATTCTTACCTATAATGATTACCAGTTCAAGTATTCTGCCAACACTGAAATAAGCTGAGCCAAGAAATTCAAAGCCTAGGTGTCTAATATTAAGCTTGTGTTTGTATACATGCGATTTTCATTACATAGAATCTACATTTGATTCGATGATGTAGAACCAGGTAACGCCAAAGTAGGTGATTGCGTAAATAAGTGACATGGTCACCATCGTTAGCAGCTTATTCATCAATGTAACCCCTTGTAATGAGATGTATATAGCCACCACCGATACTATGTATAGACTTATATGCATTGTGAACCATACTAATTCTGGCATGCCTAGACTGTGAAAATCACCAACCACTCTTAATCCATAACTTAGTGCAATACCTAGCGGTAAGCCCAAGAACCAAATCAGTACCGCTGTAATAAATTTTTTCTTATTCATCTTTGGTCACCATTTAGTTAACTTTAACGCGAGGTGCTACTGGACAAAATGGCATAAAGTAAGTTCTTGGTACTCTCTTTGAGTTTGATATGTCGAGGCCTTTAATATCTCCATCTACAGTAACTCTGTTTTGGGCGCCAATGACAATACCGTGAATTACTCTACCTAACGGTTTGCAGCCACCATTTTTAGTCCAATCTGCAAAGGAGGGGTTGGACTTTCAAAAGCAAGAACAATAAATTGGTGGGTTCCTTTAGCTAAACCACTTAAGTCTCGTGTTCCGACATAAATAGCCATGCGCATCTACTTTGTTACATGGGGTTGCTTTCACTTACTGTATTTATACACCTGCTAGGCTTTTGCTCTTTCTTTTTACAGCTCTATTTGTACCACTATTATGATACAACCTAAAGTGTTCACGGTGCCCAAGCCAAAGCTTTAGCCAGCCACTTTTAAACTCCGAAATATAAGACTGCGCTTCTTTGACAGTATTACTCTCTGGCTATTCCAATGTGTTAGTATGCCTAGTGCATATTCTTTGCCGAGCAATTTGCATCATCGTATGCCGCTAAGCAGCGTTAAAAATAGACACCTTTTTCGCGAAAAAGTATACACATATTTATACACACAGCGCGACGATTACGACGACACATAATAACAACAGGCAAAGTAGTAAAGCAGCAAGACACTGATTTATATGGAAAAGTAATAATATGGCAGAACTCAGAAACGACAATGACCAGAGTACAATCTACTGGCACGATTATGAGACTTGGGGGGCAAACCCGCAAAAAGATCGTCCCAGTCAGTTTGCTGGTATTCGCACCGATTTAGATCTGAATATCATTGGTGAGCCGCTTATTGAGTATTGCCGTCCGGCGCCGGATTATCTCCCCCACCCCGAGGCCTGTTTAGTCACGGGGATCACGCCGCAGCATGCGCTGCGTCATGGCCTTAATGAAGCAGAATTTATCGCTAAAATTCATGACGAATTCGCCCGCCCCAATACCTGTGTGGCTGGTTACAACAGTATTCGTTTTGATGATGAGGTTAGCCGCTACACTTTATACCGTAATTTTTATGACCCTTACGCTCGTGAATGGCAAAATGGCAATAGCCGTTGGGATATTATTGATTTAGTACGTGCCTGTTATGCCCTACGCCCGCAAGGTATTAACTGGCCGCAAAAAGAAGATGGCAGCGTCAGCTTCCGCCTTGAAGACCTAACCAAAGCCAATGGCATTGAGCACGCCGATGCCCACGATGCCCTGAGCGATGTAAAAGCCACAATTGCACTGGCAAAACTGATTAAAGACACGCAGCCCAAGCTGTATCACTTCTTTTTTTCGTTGCGCCATAAAAAAGCGCTGCTTGATTTGGTGGACGTTTATAACATGACGCCACTAGTGCATACCTCATCGCGTATTCCTGCAAGCCAAGGCTGCACGACTTGGATTGCGCCAATGAGCTTTCATCCCAGTAATAAAAACGCGGTGGTGTGCTTTAATTTAACGCAAGACCCGCAACCGCTGTTGGATCTAAGTGTCGATCAGTTACGGGAGTATCTCTATACCCGTCACGATGAACTGCCCCCTGGGCAAGCGCCGATTGGCTTGAAATTAGTGCATGTCAATAAATGCCCTATTCTTGCCCCTGCGAAAACCTTGTTGCCAGAGAACGCCGAACGTTTGGGGATCGATCGCGAACAGTGTTTAGCCCATTTAAAGGTGCTTAAGGCCCACCCCGAGCTACGCGATAAGGTCGCCGAAGTGTTTAACGACACGCGTCATTTTGCTAATACCGGCAACCCCGACTATCAACTTTATAGTGGTTTTATCAGTAACAGTGATAAGGCTAAGTTTGATATTATTCGCGCCACTGAACCCATGCAGCTCGCCGGTTTAGACATAGACTTTGAAGATGATAAGTTCGCCACCTTGCTGTTTCGTTATCGCGCCCGTAATTGGCCGGAAACGCTGACCCCCAGCGAGCTTGATTCGTGGCGAAAGTACTGTCAAAACAAACTAATGAATGGCGAGGACAGCCCCTCTATTGGCGCGCAAGACTTCATGCTCAGCCTAGAAAACCTAGTGCACGAGAATGAAGGCAATGAGCGCAATATGGCGGTACTCAAAGCTCTGTACCACTACGCCCAAAGCCTGTAGCTTATGGCGTATACCGCTACTTACTGGGGTTTAGCTTTTCCAGCCGCGCCAGTAAGCTGGAGGTATCGAAACGGCCACCGCCCATGGCTTGTACGTCACTGTAGTATTGATCCACCAATGCCGTAAGACCTAGGCTGGCACCGTTGTTGCGCGCCTCATCAAGAGCAATACCTAGGTCTTTGCGCATCCAATCGACGGCAAAACCAAACTCATACTCTCCTTGCCACATGCTTTGGTGGCGATTCTCCATTTGCCAAGACCCAGCGGCTCCCTTGGCGATGGTCTCTACCACCTTATCCCCATCGAGCCCGGCTTTCTTCGCAAAATGTAAACCTTCTGCCAGGCCCTGTACCACACCGGCAATACAAATCTGATTTACCATTTTACAGAGCTGGCCGCTGCCAATATCACCTTGTAATTGGCTAAAGCGACTGTAGGCTGCCATCACCGGTTGCACCTTGGCAAAAGCCGCATCGCTGCCACCACACATCACGGTTAGTACGCCATTTTCGGCCCCCGCCTGACCACCTGAGACCGGCGCATCGATAAAGGCAATACCTTGGGCTTTAGCGGCATCACCCAACTCACGGGCAAGCTCGGCGGAGGTGGTGGTGTGATCAACAAGCAAGGCGCCCTCGTGCATGCCCGCCAGCGCTCCCTGTTCACCATAAATCACGCTGCGCACGTCATCATCATTACCAACACACACAAGCACAAAGTCTGCGCCTTGAGCCGCTTGTTTTGGCGTTGCGGCACTGCGCCCGCCATATTGCTCAACCCACTGCTGCGACTTTGACGCTGTACGGTTGTATACGCACACATCAAACCCTGCTTGTTGCAGGTGCCCGGCCATGGGGTAGCCCATGACGCCTAAACCAATAAAGGTACACATTTTTGACATAATTTTGACCTATTTGCCTGATAGCCTCGAGAATACGCAAAAAAGTATAACAAAGGCATCTTACAAAAACGCCTTGTTTTGAGTTATGGAGCTCACAATGGATAGTATTTACCATTTCAATGCCACCCTTATCGATGGCACGCCCTATTCATTTAAACAGTTACAAGGACGCGTAGCACTCATTGTAAACACCGCCAGTACCTGTAACTTTAGTAATCAATATAGTGCGTTAGAGCGTGTTTTTAGTGACTACCAAGAGCGGGGCTTAGTGGTATTGGGATTTCCTTGCAATCAATTTGGCCGCCATGAGCAAGGCTCAAATGAGGATATAAAAGCCTTTTGCACCAGCACATTTAATGTTAGCTTTCCATTGTTTAGTAAGGTAATGGTCAACGGTCCTGACGCCCACCCGCTGTTTAATTATTTAAAAGAACACACTCGGGGTATTGCACAAAACCGGGCAATAAAATGGAATTTTACTAAATTTCTAATAAACTCTCAGGGCCAACTGGTGAACCGCTACGCACCTCGGACCAAGCCCGATACCCTTCGTGCGGTAATAGAGAGTCAACTTGATGAAATTAGCCCTATTCAGCTCGCAAAGGTATGAGCGACACGCATTCAGCGAACATTGTCCAGATAACGTCGAGGTCCATTTCTTTGATGCTCAACTGAGTGAGCTCACTGCCTCGCTGGCGCAAGGGTGCGACAGCGTCTGCGTATTTGTAAATGACGTGGTCAATAAGCAGGTACTTGATAAGCTCAGCGAGCTAAGTATTAAGCTGGTTTTACTGCGCTGTGCAGGTTTTAACAACGTTGACTTAGACCACGCCGCACGCTTAGGTATTGAGGTTGCGCGGGTGCCCGCCTACAGTCCAGAGGCTGTAGCTGAGCATTGTGTCGCTCTGATTTTGACCCTATCGCGTAAAACCCACAAAGCCTATAACCGTGTGCGTGAGGATAACTTCGACCTCAACGGCCTGCTGGGTTTTAACTTACACGGCAAAACCGTGGGGCTTATCGGCTGTGGTAAAATAGGGCTGGCGCTGTGCCGCATACTGAACGGCTTTGGTGCCAAGGTACTGGTGGTCGACCCAGCAAAACCTGAAGGCGACTTTACCCTGGTTGATAAAGCCACATTATTAGCGCAAAGCGATATTATTAGCTTGCATTGCCCGTTAACCGAGCAAACCCACCATATTATAAACGGCGACGCACTGAGCCACATGAAACGCGGTGCTATGTTGATTAACACCGGGCGCGGCGCGCTGCTCGATACCAAAGCCTGTATCAATGCGCTAAAAAGCGGTCAGCTTGGATATTTGGGGTTAGATGTGTACGAGCAAGAGTCGGAATTGTTTTTTAAAGACCGCTCAGAGGAGATTCTTCAAGATGATGTCTTCGCCCGCCTGCTTACCTTCCAAAATGTGTTGATCACCGGGCATCAGGGTTTTTTCACCGAAGAAGCGTTGCAGCAAATAGTGCAAACCACCTTTGATAATTTACTGCAATACGCCAAGGGTGAAATGCTAACCAATCGCGTTTGCGCCCCTTAAAACACTAAGTGGCGCCGGCTATTTCAGCGCCACATTAATAAACACGGCGGTCATCAGCACTGGACATACTAAGCGTATATACCAGCGCAGCGCCACTATACTCATCTTGTCAGATTGCGCTAATTGATTACCACGACGCCACACCCAGCCGAGGGTAAGAAAGTAGAACAATCCCATCAAAGGCAACTGGTACTGAGTAAATACTTGGATCACTAAGCCAAACAGCCAATCGAAGTTAAATACGATGGTGAGCGATGCCAACATCACTACGGCGCTAACCAGCCAAGTGGCTGCTTTACGGCCGATACCATGATTTTCCACCAAGAACGCCACCGGGATCTCGGTCGAAGAAATGGTCGAGGTCAGCGAAGCAATAGACATGAGAACGAAAAAGGCCAAAGCAATCACCAGCCCCATGCTGCCCATGGTATTAAACAATTGCGGGAGCACCGCAAAGATCAGTTGCCCTTCGCCAATGAGTTTGCCGTTTTGGAATACTTCCACGCCATTGTGGCTGGCGACAAAAATCGCGGGCACAATAAGCAGGCCGGCCAAAAACGCCACCGATGTATCAAGGGCGGCCACACTCAGGGTCAGCTTGCCGATATTAGCCCCAGGCTTTAAGTAAGAGCCGTAGATCATCATGCACCCTACCCCCAGCGACAATGAGAAAAACGCTTGTCCCATGGCAGCAATGATTAAATCTGGGTCCCACACCTTAGTGAAGTCAGGTTGCAGGTAATTACTAAAGCCTTCACCGGCGCCGGGTAACGAGCCGATGTAGAAAATCAAGCCAACTAACAGCACCAAAAGCAACGGCATTAATCGCCGCGACCAAGCTTCAATCCCTGATTTAACCCCTTTTAAAATAATGCTTGCGGTTAACACCAACATCAGCGGCGTGAAAATAAGGTTACGGGCAAGAGAATCGCCACTTAGAAATGCGGCAGCGTCATTCATACCTAGCATCTCGCACAGCGGCGCTAAGGCATGGGCCAACATCCACCCAGCCACGATAGAATAAAAGCTCAGCATGACAATGGCCCCGGCTAAACCGATATAACCAGCCCCTGCCCCTATTTTTTCCGCTTTTGGTTGCCAAGCACGTTTAAGTGCTTGTACCGGGTTGGCTTGAGCGGCGTAGCCCAAGTACAGCTCAGTGAACAGTGCCGGTAGTGCCAAGGCAAAGATGACAATGAAATACACCAATAAAAAAGCACCGCCACCGTGATTCGCTGCTTGAGTTGGAAAACCCCAAATATTACCTAGGCCTACTGCTGCACCAGCTGCCGCTAGTACAAAACCTATACGGCTTTGGAAACCGTCACGCTTATTCGTCATTCGCAGGGATATCTGTTATTGTTTTGCCGCTATTAAATCATAATTACCCGTAACAAAGTAGTCATAGCCACGCTTATCGGAATGTCCTTGATGCTAAACCCTGCCTATTGCTTTTCACCTTTACCGACCGATACCGAGCAACATGCCAAGCACAGCGACGTGGTGTTGCTTTATTGTGCTAAAGCGCACGGTGAATTAGATGACTCACATTTGCACCGTACAGAGCAAGCGGTCTTAGCAAAGCGTAAAAAGACGCAGGCGCAGCAGGAGTATCGCGCCACACGCTGGGCCATAAAACAGCTTGCGCGACAACTGTACCCGCAGTATCGCGATTACCCTCTTACTGCCTGGTGCAGTGAATTTGACGTTGACCAGGCGCAGCTGATATTGAGCATTGATGGCCAATCCCTCAATGCACGGATAGTCATCAGCCACGCTCATGGCCACATTGCCGTAGCGATGACGCGCGGTGCAGCCTTATTAGGTGTGGATATTGAGAAAATTGACAACTCTCGCGCCTTTAAGAAGCTCGCAGCGCACTATTATCCCGAGGCCGAGGCAAGAGATATTGGCAGCGATGTTGAGACCTTTTTCCGGGTGTGGACATTAAAAGAAGCCTACGCAAAAGCGACTAAGCAACCGATTGCCACCTTGTTAGGCCAACCCATCTTGGAGCTTATCGCCCCCCTTGGTGGCCAAGTGTATTGTCAGAAGCTATTTGCCGGGCACTTTGATATCAGTCTTATCACCGATACGCAGCGCCCGGTGCTCACTGTTAACCTTCCAGCAGCCGTTGATGAATAGTTTGCACCACTGCATCAGACTGACTTTGCTCAACCAAGAAGCACAGGTTATGTTTCGATGCGCCGTGACAAATAAGGCGAATATCAAACTCACTGAGCACCTGCATTAAATTCAACTCGCTCTGGCGCAGCACAATCTCCGAGCCAATTAACGCCACCAATGTGAGGTTATTCTCAACTGACACATGACAAAACTCGCTTAAACGCTCAAGAGCTTGTTGATCCAGCTCCGGCCGGCTGGCATTCGGGGCATTATCGAGCGTCAGTGCGACACTTATCTCCGAAGTCGTGACCAAATCAACGGAAATGTTATGCTCACTCAAAATAGTAAACACCCGCGCTAAAAAGCCGCTCGCTAGTAACATTTCTGGGCTTTTCAGGGTTAAGAGAATTTGGTTTTTACGCTGAGTCACAGCGCGAACACCCGCTAAAGTATCTTCTTGTGGCGTTTTTTGTATCCACGTCCCGCCTCCTTGTGGTTCGCGACTGGAGCCGACAAACACACTGATGCCACTGCGTGCAGCGGGTAAAATAGTCGCTGGGTGTAAGACTTTAGCGCCAAAGGTTGCCATTTCGGCGGCTTCGTCAAAGCTTAAGTAGGCAATGGGTGCGGCTTTGGCACAGACTCTGGGATCGGTACTGAAAATACCGACCACATCGGTCCAAATATATACGCTGTTCGCGCCAATCGCCTCGGCTAGTAGGGCCGCGCTGTAATCCGACCCCCCGCGCCCTAAGGTAGTGGTATCGCCATAGTCATCACTGCCCATAAAGCCCTGAGTGACAACCACTTGATCTTTAAGCAACGGCAGCAATTGGGCATGGGCTTGCTGCGCTGTTGTTTTAATATTGGGCTGGGCTTTGCCAAACTGACTATCTGTTTTGAGCACCGAACGCACATCAAAGCGCGTTGCCGCCACGCCATGTTCGCGTAATACCTGAGTAAACAAATAAGAAGAGAAACACTCGCCAAAACTCAGTAGCTCATCGCTGTGAGCGCTCGATTGTGGTGCTTGCTCAGCA
The DNA here is from genome assembly GCF_004208955.1 of Pseudoalteromonas sp. CO325X. Taxonomy (NCBI): domain Bacteria; kingdom Pseudomonadati; phylum Pseudomonadota; class Gammaproteobacteria; order Alteromonadales; family Pseudoalteromonadaceae; genus Pseudoalteromonas; species Pseudoalteromonas sp. CO325X. The sequence goes on along the minus strand of NZ_SGPG01000022.1, from coordinate 122,005 downwards.
CTGCTGCGAAAGGCGCTCAAGGTGACATCAAAGCCGTGGGCTAAATCGGCATCAAGGCTAACATATTCGAGAATATTAAGCTGGATAGCGATCACCCCATCGATGTGCGCTTGGCGCTGCTGAGGCGTTAATGCACTTTGGCATAACGCTACAAGGTGATTGGTGACCCCGGCACTGGCGCTGACGACCACCACACGCACATTATTATTAGCAGCGATGATTTGTGCACACCGGCTCATAGCGCCATAATCGGCTACTGAAGTGCCGCCAAACTTGGCGACAGAATATTCCTGATTCATTATCTCTCCGAGATGAAAAACGAGTTATTTTTCAAATACAATCAGGAGAACTTGGCAAGACTAAAAAGGTAAGAATGTCCATTGCCAGAAGCCCTCCACCCCTACAGGTGACAGTTCCGAGGATTCAGCCTCAAGAACCGAAAGCCATTGCGACGCACAATGCACTTCCTCGGCGATAGTCTCCCTCATAAACGGTCATTGGCGGTCGTCGGCCTCACGTTTACTACCTAGCTATCGCACCTCTTCTGCGACACATTCGGTCTTGAGACCGAATGTGAATCAGCAATGTACCTAGCAGACGGCTAGAAGTCAATATCACACTTCACTGGATGGTGTTCTGGCGGTTAATGATTGCTTGGATACACAGGTTGGCCGCAGCCTGCCTGTGTATTGCCTATTATGGATTCTCATTAAGGTTGTATGGGGCAATGCTCACCATCAACTGGCACCCAAACAGTTCGCGTTTCCATACGACAATTATATTCGACGGTTTGCTCTTCTTGTTGAGTGAAATAGGAGTTGTGTTGATGCATATACACGCCACCGGGAGCCTGGCCAGAAGGTCCGGCAATTGTCCAGTTTGCTGGGCAACTTTGTGTTGATAATACAACGCGAGTTTCCCACTCTGGCGCATCGCTATTAGGAGCCGGAGCAGTAAGCCTGTAGTGACAACGTTTATAAGAAACGTCTACTAACTCGGTTCTATAATCACAGACTCTCACTAATCGCTCGTCCCAATACCCTCCACAATTTGCACTGTTTACTTGGGTATCATAGAAGGTATTGTAGTCTGTTACTTTTATTTGTGAGCTAGATGAAAATACATTATTGGCCACGAAAACGAGCAACGCCACCACACAAGCTGATAAAATTTTTTGTCTCATTTTTATTTCCTTAACAATAGTTTGGAAACAAAAATGCTACATAAAACTATCATTTATATAAACAAAAACTGAGTTGATTATTTTTCACCCAAACCACTATTACCTTATCGACAAAAAATAAACCTAAACACCTCTTTTTCATTAAAAATGCCAACGTTGTAACTCCTTAATTACGCAACAATCAATTTATAAAAACTTTATTTTAAGAAATAAACGCCTGATATTGTGTGCAAAATAAAGTTACCTTTTCTGTGAATAAAATCGTCATGAAATAAGCTAATAGTGAGCACTCGCCAATATCTAAGAAAACTGACTACTGTCCTCAGTCATGCGCACCACCAAGCCTTGGGCCACTAAAAAATGATAAAGCTGTAAATCAGCTATCAGGTCACTTGAGGAAAGCTCAAAGTCTTGAAAAGTTTTATTGTGATAGCGAAAACGAGCAATATGTTCATAACGCTGGTGCTGGCAGTAAATCACCTCTTTGACATCAGCGAGCTTTATCGGCGTATCAAGTAAGTTCAGTACCCCATGCTCAACAAATATGGCACTACTGCGTATGGGCTCGATGCTCCATTGATACTGGGCACTGAGCATAAAGCTAAATATCAACACCGATATCGCTTGCGCCCAAAAGCTCTGCTCCATCATAAAGTTAATAAAAAACAGTACATAGATAAACAATGCACCGGTGTATAAAGCGCGGGTGATCACCGCACGCGTGGCAAATTGCTTTTTGCGGGTAAGTTGACTCACTGGGGTCTTCCTTGTTTGATGAAAACTGAATTTAGTGGCTGTAGGCAGACGGTTGTTTTATTAGCCGTTCATTGTCAACGACCATAGTCCATTGACCGTCGTTGTTGTTCGGTGGCTCGTTGACGATGAAGGTGGTGCTGAAAAAACCAATGCCAACACTGAAGTCGTCACCCTCGAATGATTGCAACGGCCCTTCCACTGAGGTAGAACCCCCGTTTTTATAGCGTTTATAGGCCACTGTGCCATCTTCGAGAATCAATAAGCTCATGCTGGGACTTTGCCAGTGCCCGACATAATCGCGCTTTTGCACAGGGACGGGTTCTGCGCAACTGCATAGCAGTAAAATAAACGCCAAAGCCAGTAATACTAATCGCATCCGTTGCTCCGTTAGTTATCGAAATAAGTTATTGGGTTGAGGTAGAAGGCTTTCTTGACGCCTTGGGGGGCGCTATCAATGAGCCAAAAGTAAGGAATTAAAGTCACCAATGAGTAGTGTAAATGAGCAGCTTTACCTTGGGCATTGCCGCTGGTGCCAACACTGCCTATTTGCTCACCGCCACTAAACCAACGACGATCGCTATCATTGAAGCTGTCTAGATGAGCATAATAGTGTAATCGCCATTTTGGTCCGAGGGCGATAATCACATTGCCGCCCTTTGGCCACTGTCCACGATAAATCACCAAGTGATGTGAAGCGGCCACCACATCAGTGCCTTTATTGGCAAAAATATCGACCCCTTTATGCACCCCAGAGCTTCCCCAAGGTTCATACCAAAAAGTATCTTGATGCCAATCAGCACTACTTGCCCCATGCACGGGAATAGTCACCGGCTCGGGCACTAGAAACGCGAATATAAAACCAAACAGTAATGCCGCCAAAACTAACCTCCTTGTTCTTTTTAAGTACCGTATCGGCTTATTCATGAAGCTGTTTGCTCATAAAATACTTTTTGCCGTTAAGCGGATATTGCTGTTGCACCCATTGTGTTTCATAGCCATGGCGTTCATAAAACGGTTGCGCCTGAAAATCCAAGGTATCGAGCAGCACATACGTGCACCCGCGCGCCTTAGCGGCTTGTTCTATGGCAGTGAGACACTGTGAGCCGATGCCTTGCCCACGTAATGTGTCACTCACCCAAAGATAATCCAATAGCAACCAATGACCAAAGGTACGGCCACTGGCTCCGGCTTTTACTTCGCCTTGTTCATCGCGCCAGCTAACCGCTATAGGCTTACGTTCTACATTTTGCCAATGGGCCCAATTGTATTGGCTGATTTGCTGAGCAATAAAGTCGAGTAAGTCTTGTTCTGGATTCTGTATTACTTCTAACGTCATATGACCTCTGAATACATAGATGCAACTAATTAAACACCGATATAAAAAGCGAAGCTTACAGAGAAAGGAAATGTTTTGCAGCGATCAACGACCAGTTCTAAGAACCAAGGTGCACATCACTGCTAATAACTAAAAAATTGGCGCCAATCCTTTTTACCGTGTAATCGCAATCCATGCCTATATGTGTGCATTATGAGGGCCAAAATAATGGCCCTCATGCTGTCAATGATATACCACTTTGTAGTACTTAAACAAACGCCCCCATCATGTAGGCTCCGCTGTAACCTACTGAATAAGCAATTAATAAGTACACCGTATTGCGTAGATAGCTCATAAAGGTAAGGTCACGCACCTTACTCATGGCAATGATCCCAGCCGCCGAGCCGATAACCAGCATCGACCCACCCACGCCAGTGGCATAGGTAAACGCGAGCCAGTCGCGGGTTTGCATGTGAATGTCCGCTTTTAATAACGCTGCGGTCAGTGGCACATTATCCACCGCTGCCGAGAGTATGCCCATCAAGTAGTTGGCTTGATTTGGTGCCAATACTTCATACAAGTGGGTAAATTGCGCCAGCACCCCAACCTCTTTTAGCGCGCCGACCAACAGCAACACACCGACAAAGAACAGTAAGGTGTCGTATTCAATTTCACGAATATAGTCGATGATTTTTTTATTCACGTCTTTTTTACGCATCAAGAACTGGGCGCTTAGGAACATCACCGAAAGCCCGAACAAAAAGGTCAGCAAAGGCGGGATGGAATACAGCACACTCATGGTTAGAGTACCGACAATGGTGGAGATAAAAATCGCCGCAATGGTGATATCGGTCTTTTCTATCGCTTTAGGCTCGCCCAAAGCGAAGCTCACTCGACCATTCATTTTCATCGATAGCAACGCAGCGAGTACAATAACGCTCAGTGCTGCTGGGGCCACTAGCAGCAGTAAGTTGGCGATGGTGACTTTATCAGCAAGGAAGATCATGAGCGTAGTGACATCACCGGTAATAAGCGACACCCCCCCTGAGTTAACCGCGAAGATGATTAACGTGGCGTACTTGACCAGTTTGCGCCCATCTAACTTCAACGACATCACCACCGCCAGCGACACTAAGGTTGCGGTGATATTGTCGGAAATCGACGAAAACAAAAAGGCAAAACCAGCAATCAGGAACATTAATTTACGCTCACTGATCTCGCTGGGCAATACGCGTTGCACTAAGTTTTGAATGAACCCTTTGGAATTGAGATAGGCAACAAAGGTCATTGCCGCCATTAAAAATAGCCAAAGGGTGGCAATTTCTAAAATATTCTCATTGAGTTCATGCTTAATGTGGTCGAGGGAGTGACCGTTTAGTGGGGAGATAAAGAGGATGATCCAGCACAGGGTGCCGAAAAACAGCGTGGTTTTAGCCTTATTCACGTGGATGACATCTTCCACGACAATAAGCACAAAGGCCACGGCAATGAGCGTCAAGATGAGCGCACTGACCATTTTTGGTATTTTTCCTTGCTATAGGCGAATAGAACAATACTGCTAAGTTTACTGCCCGTATGCACACACCCGCGCTACAAAAAACAAACTTAGGAGTACCCTGGGTTAATTGTCAGACCAATAACAAGTTTTTGGTCTGCAAGCGGCGCGAATTCTAACACCGCTTATGTCCCGGGGCTATTACCAAATACGCTAATATGACAATTTTTTTACTCCCCTCGTGTAAAGCTTGCGCAACGGCGCAAAAGCTGTTTTACCCTTAGTTCGCTTTCGTTATAATCGCTCCCCATTGCCAAGCACAAAGAATACATAACATGATACTAGCCAAGCGCGTTCTCAATACGCTGACAGAGCTATGGCCGGTGCTGGAAACTCTGATCAAACGCTACAAGATGGGCGATTTCAGTATTAAAGAAGTGCAGAGTATAGTGAAGCAGCACTTTCCCCACTATTCCGGCGCGCAAATATACAAAGAAACTAACCGCCTACTCAATCAAGATATCTTGGTGCCCTTGGCCAAGTCTTCGCAGTTGGAGATTAACCGCGCCATTAGTGATTTTGCCGCTTACTTGCTGCAAGATGAAAGTCTCGGTGTGGCCGCAGAGATTCACGTTTTGGTGGAGGACCTGCAACGCTTAAGCACTAAATTGGCACAAGCGGTAGATGATGCTGATTACATGGATATTAGTCGTTACAGCCGAATTATGGATGAACGGGTTCGCAAAATCGTTAAGCTCTATCGACATAACGAAAATGCCATTTACAACTTGGTTGAACAAGCCAAGTCTGACGCCTCGCACTTGTCGCTGGCAAAACGCTACAAAGCCGTTATTGAAGCATTCGATGAGTACATCGAGCCGATGTTAGCCATGCTCGATATTAACGGCCCATTTCAGCTGTGCTTTGATGCCATTGAGCAGGGCCTCAGCACGCACTTGTACACGCTAAAGCAAAGTGGCCGTGACAGCGCCAGTATTCGCATGCTTGAGCAGCTGCGCACTCGTATCCTCGATATGCATCAAGTGGGTCAGCAAAGCTTGCGCCACAGCGCCGATATTCTCATGCCACTGCGTGAGGAGTTACGACAAAACACATTGTTCACCCGTCAGGCAGCAAAAGTACTGGCACACATAAGAAAGCGCGGGTTAGACACGGTTATGAGTGCCCACCAGCCGTTTTTCGCCTCCGATCCGATGCGCCACCAGCTCGGCAGCAATGCTCAGCTAACAGCCTATATGGCTGGGTTGGCTGAATTTGAAGAGCACGACTTTGAGCTGCCCGATGGCGACCAAGCTGCGCCCTATACACCGCCAGCGATCCCCGCTTATGGCGATGTACGCGCACTGTTTAAAAGCAACAATAAAAAGCGCGCAGGCAAACAACAGGTTATCGATGTACTCAGTGGCTCCTACCCAGAACTAGAAGCCGATGAGCTACTTTATCTGTATCAAAAGCTTATTAACGACGCGAGCTTAGCACTCGAGCAAGATACCCACCCCGAACAAAAGACCTTCGCTGGCAAGCGCTTTACCTTGTATCCCTTCGTTGCCGCCAGCGAGCCCACTAATGAGAGTAATGACCCGGTATGAGTCAGATTGATTTATCGCAGCTAACGCAACTGCATTACATTAACAAAAAACTAGTCAGTGGCTACCACATCAGCGAGCAAGACAACTTGGCCTGGCAAGAGCTAGACCAACAGCGAGACCAATACGAGCTGCTATTTACGGCTTTAGGCCACACCCTTGTGCATGATGCGCGAGGCTTTTATTACTTCGCTATGGATGAAGGCACCGCCAATATGGGCAAAATATCGCGGGCCATTGCGCTTTTTATCTACACCTTAATCGAACACTACGCCAATGCCGGTAAAGATCCAATGCGTGCACTCTTCGACAGTGAGGTGGATTTAGAGCTATGCCAAGAGTTGGTATTACACAACAAGGTGCTGTTTGACCAACTGGAGATTTTCTCCGGCACCGACCTGCGCAAAGACGTGTTAATGCGCATGGTGCGCTTAGGGCTATGCAAAGAAAAAGACCATGCCTTTCGCCTGCTCGCGCCTATCCATCGCTATTTAGATGCCCTATTAGAAGTAAACAGTGATGCGCTAGAAAGCGCCGAGGAGCTATAAATGCAGCAGTTACACGGATTAAGCAAACTCGCCTTGTTAAATACTGCCGGCTATGCCAAGTGCGTTATCCCTTTGCATAAAAGTAGCTCCATATGTGCCCCTAACAACACCGGAAAAAGCTCGGTCATTAATGCCTTACAGTTTCCTTTGATTAACGATTTGCGGCTCACCGAGTGGGACGGCCATGACTTAGAGGAAACCCGAAAGTTTTATTTTGCCTCCGACCAATCCTACATTTTATTGGAGGCCGATCTTCCCCATGGCAAAGTGGTCATCGGCGTCGCTGGGTTGGGTAAAATCGCGGGCTTCGCTCATCAGTACTTTTGCTATAACGGCGCTTTAAATTTAGAGGATTTTACCGACAATAAACGCATCGTTAAGTACACCCGGTTATTTAAGCATTTACAAGACAAAGGCTATAAGCCGCTCGAGCTTAAGGCGCAAGAGCTCAATGCCTTGCTGATTGGCGGTGCTACACCCTTTGACGGCGATATCAATTTACGCATGATCCCGCTTAATAATGTCAGCGACGCGCCTACTTACAAAGAAATTTTTCGCCGTATGCTTAATCTTCATAAGCTTGGGGCCGGCGATGTTAAACGCTTTATGCTGCGTGTATTTGAACGCCATATGTCCAATGCCCATGTAGACTTCTACGAAGTGTGGCAACGCGCCTTTGATAAGGTTAACCGAGCCCGCCGCGAGCTCAATGCCTTAGAGACCATGCAAGAGCCCATTGCCGCCTTGGAAAATATGCTGGAACATCAAAGCGCGCTCAAGGGGAAGCTAGGCGCCTATGGGCCGAAAATAGATGTTGCCTTGGGTGAGTACGCCGAGTATTTTGACGCGCAAAATGACGAGCTCAATGAGCAACTCTCGGCCATTGAGTCGCAAAAGCACGAGTTTGAGCAAAAACAGCGTTTATATGTGCAACAATCTCGGGATATTGAGCGTAAAATTACCGAACTCAACGCCTGGTTTAGTGATTTCGATGCCCTGCATCATGAGTTTGAACTCGCTAATAGTGATACCTTACACAGCGAGCTCAAAGCACTGAAAGGTGAATATGAAACCCTTAGTCACTCGTTGAAAAGCGCCGAAGGACAAAGCTTACACACCTTAGATTTCCGTATTAAGGAAACGCAAAAGCAAATTAAAAGCCTGAAATTACAACTCAAAAACCTTGAGTACAACCTGTTTACTCGTATGCGCGAAGATTTATCGCTTAAAGAGGTTGAAGAAATTTCGCGCATTTTAAACCCAGACTTGCTCTCTTTTGCCACCACCAGCGGCGGCGAAATTAGCATAGACGATGAGCACGCCTTTGGCGACTTCTTAAGCCTGTTGAGCGAGGCGATACGCGGCGGTGAGTTAGTGCTGCCCGGTGCCACCATCAAGCTTAAAAAACTGCCTGTGGTGCAAATGCAAAGTGGCGCCGATAAAGCGCAGCTCACCGAGCAATTGCAGTCATTGGAGCATTCATTAACCGATTTAAAAGCGCAGCGTGACGTAGCCGCCGATGTCGCCGGCAAACAAGCTGAGCGTGACGCCCTTTATGAACAGTTGATGGCCCAAGAGGCAGCATTAAAGCGCTATGAGCAATACCAAGTGATGCAGCGCTCGCAGCAAGCGCAGCAGGCACTGATGGAGACCCTGAACGGTGAACAAGAAGAGGTGGATGGTTATCTCAGCGAGGTACAGCAAAGTGCAGCGGGGATTGCCGATAGCCGCGCGATTGTGAACTCCAAGATTGAAGCCCTGGCACGACAAAAGGCACGCTTAGAGCAGGTTAAAAGCGAGCGTATCGACCACACGTTAGATGTTGTAGGCGGTAAGGTGACGCCGTACTTAATCGACATTACCTTTGATTTTGATTCACTGGCTGACACCATTCATACCTTTAACAAAGATTGCCAAGAGCTGCGCAACTTCGATATTAATATTCGCAACACCTACTTGCACATCTACAATGCTGGTATTACCAAGTTCGACAACGAAAGCGATGAGCTGAGTAAATATCAAAAACTCATCAGTGCCTATCACAACATTGATAACGAACGCGAAGCCGTCAACCGTCAGGCCCGTGTGGCCCTCACTGAGGTAGCGGCAACGATCAAAGGGTTACGCCAAGACCTGGATAGGTTAACGGCAGAGATGCGGTTATTTAACGATGGCATCAGCGAGCAGCAAATCTCTAACCTGCAAGGTTTTAAAATTGATGTGCTGCCTAGGCAGATGCTAGTGCAAAGCATTGATACCATTTTGGCGACCTCTGATCTCTATGAACAAGGTGACAGCCTTGATTTACTCTCAGAGCAGCATATCAACGAGTCGCAGGTGAATGAGGCGAAAGATCAATTAATTAAGCTCGCCTCGGAAAAGGCTGGGCTGACATTGAGTGATTTATTCGATATTCGCTTTCAGGTGATTAATCGCGCTGGCGAAACCGAATACTTCGATAAAATAGACTCCGCTGGCTCCAATGGCACCCGTATCACCATTAAACTGCTATGTGGCATGCTATTTATACGCCATTTGCTATCCGACAAAGAAAAGAGCCTTTATCGCGTGCCTTTATATATTGATGAGGCGGCTGATATTGACCCACAAAACCAACAGGCGATCATTGAAACCGCACTGAGCTTTGGCTTTGTGCCTATTTTTGCTTCGGTGAAGCCGCAAATAAGCTGCGACTATATCGTCCCAATTCGCACCCTAGGTGATGGTAAACAGAACTGGGTTGACGAGCGTGACTGGATTAAAGTAGAGCAAGACCAAGCTAGCTAAAAAATGACTGCGATGGAAGGCACTTATTTCTGTCGCCTTTAAATTAGCTACCACGCTGGGAGCATAGAATGAGAAAAGGATTTTTGTCTTTGTTAGTCGCGGCGTTTTTGCCGTTTAATTGCAGTTATGCTGGGCAAGCGCCAAGCGCGAGTGTGGTTGATGCCCAGCAACGCTTTTTGCAAAGAAGTGTACAACAAACCCCATTTAGCGCGGTGGTGCACGTGCATAGCGTCAGTAGTACCGCCGTTGCCGATGATGCAACTATGGTGTGGCATATCTACCGTGGCGAAATTATTACCCCGATACGGGGGCAACAAAGTGGTGATATTAGCTACGCAATGGCGGTGGAAAAAAGCGAAGAAGCGGTGCTCCCTGCAACTCCGGTGTTACTAACACTGTGCTTAAACGATGATGATAGCATCCCTAGCGACTTCTATTGGCCAGGCACAGGAGCCGAATTTGCAACACCCCCCGAGCTACTCCAAGTTGCTCAACTAGCCGATGCTCGCAGTGACCAGGCTCAAAAAGCGTTTATCATGTGTGATTAAGTAAAAAGTGATACTTTGATAGCTACACGTTAATAGTAACGAATCAGGGAAGAAAACGATGCAAAGCATGTTGCAATATTCGGGGATCGCTGCCTCTATCTGGCTCATCATTGGGGTCTATGTTGCGTCACTGTTCTATCCTCAATACAGCCATACTCGCCAGTTTTGTAGCGAGCTTGGCGCCACAGGCAGCCCGACACATACCCTCTCACCGCTGATAAATAATTATCCATTAGGGCTGCTCTTTACTCTGTTTGGCGCTTATGTCATCAGCGTCAGCGACGGTTCACTCGCCTATCTGAGTATCGGCATCTTAGTCATTGTGCATGGGGTATCAACCTGGGGATGCGGGCTGTTTGCGATGGATAGCGACCCCTATACTGAGCACCCTACCCTGCGCTGCACCATTCACTCCTATTGTGGGGCGCTGATGTTGCTTTCATTACTCATTGCCCCGAGCATAGTCGCCTTATCATCGGAGTTCACATCGCTTATGCGGGGATTCTCGCTACTGTGTGTCTGCGCCTGCTTATATTTTTGCTATCGGCTTCATCTAGCTTTTAAAGCCCGCACTTACCCAGGCCTATATCAACGTTTGAGTTACGGCTGGCAAATCTTATGGTTGGTGGCGTTCTCATTTTATATAACTGACTAGACACACCGCTGTGTCATTTAGCGCAAGGCAAAATTGACCGCCGCTTGCGCATGCAGTGCCGTGGTGTCAAATAATGCCATGGCGGTGTCTTGTTGCTTTAGCAACAACCCGATTTCTGTACACCCTAAGATGACGCCTTGAGCTCCTTGGTGGCCGAGCTCAGTGACAATGTTTAGGTAATCAGACTTGGCCTGCTGACATATATGCCCTTTACACAATTGCTGGTAAATCACCTCGTGAACGCGCTGGCGCTGCTGAGCATTCGGCACTAGGACACTGATATTGAACTGCTCATACAAGCGCTGACGGTAAAAAGGCTGCTCCATGGTAAACGCCGTGCCCAATAGACCTACGGTGGTAACCCCCTGTTGTTGCAGCGCTTCACCGACCGCATCAACGATATGCAAAAGTGGTATATCAATATGGGCGCTTACCTCATCGGCCACTTTATGCATGGTATTGGTGGCGATAAGCACACAGTCAGCACCTGCACGCTGTAACTGTGTTGCAGCATAGCCGAGGCGATCCGCCAGTTGCGACCACTGATTGTCGTGCTGTAGCTGCGCTATAGTGGCAAAGTCGACACTATTGAGAATTAATTGAGCACTGTGCAGCCCCCCTAATCGCTGCGCTACGCCTTGATTAATAAGTTGATAGTAACTTTGTGTACTTTGCCAGCTCATGCCGCCGATTATGCCTAGGGTGTTCATCGCTTACTCACTGTAGCTGTATAAGGATTCACCAAAGCGCTCTCGCTTAGGCAGGTAATAATGGTCATAGTCCAAAGAAAAGGCCACGTGATGAGCTTTCCCTTTTAACTCTCCCCGTGGCACTAAGCCATAATAGCGTGAGTCGGCACTGTTACGGCGGTTATCGCCCATCATTAGATAGTGATCGTTAGGGATGAGTATCGGCGCAAAGTTACCAGCATGCATGGCACGGGTTTTATCGATACGAATGGCATGGGCAAGCTCACCGAGCAACTCGGTGGCAAATAACGCCTTAGCATCCTCCTTTGTCACCTTATAACGCTGCGCCTGGCCATTGATAATTAACACCTCATCGCGCATCGCGATGGTATCGCCAGGCACTCCCACAACACGCTTAATGAGGCGGTTATCCGCTGCTTTGGAATCAAACACCACAATATCGCCACGCTCAGGCTCGCCCATTCGTAACAGTGAAACATCACTAAAAGGCACCCGCAAATCATAGGCCATCTTATTGACGGTAATACGGTCACCCACTTCTATTGTTGGCAGCATAGAGCCGCTCGGTACGCTATACCAATCGGCAAAAGCGCTGCGAAATACCGACATGCCGATAATAAAACAGATAAATCCACGGTTATTTTTAATTAATTGCGCAGCCCAATGGGTGCGTTTAGCTGGTCGAGACATGGTTCACTCCTTTTTGCCTTAGGTGGACGCGAGCACAAAAAGTTCGGCGAAAAATGTAAAAGAGTGTGTGCGGTTGCCCCTGATTGACAAGAAACAAAGCGACAATGCTGCCAGAGCGGCCGCTAACGAGTGCTTGGCCGCATATTTAGACTATCTTTCGGATCACCCACCAGGTGGCTATTTGCATCAATAACGCGCTGACTAAACAAGCCAGTAGGCCGCTTTGTTGGTATAACCATCCCGATAACACGGTGCCAATAAGCCTTCCCATGGCGTTGGCCATATAATAAAAGCCCACATCCAAAGACACCGCATCTCTGTCTGCGAGTTTGACGACCAGGTAGCTATGCAGCGATGAGTTAACCGCAAACACCGCACCAAAACAAAATAACCCGACCACCAAGACAAGATTTTGCATACCCTGGGTGGTGGCAAACAGCAACCACACAGCTATTAACAATGCCGTTGTTAGCGTCAACAACGCACTAAATCCAGTTGCTTGGTGAAACACCGACACTCGGGCATGACGGCTCAAGCGCGGCGCGATACTTTGCACGACGCCATAGCCGATAATCCACAGCGCCATAAAACTGCCAACCTCGGTGTGTTGCCATCCTAGCTCGCTAATAAAAAACACCGGTAAGGCCACCACAAACCAGACATCGCGAGAGGCAAAGAGCAACATACGCGCAGCTGCGAGGCGATTCAGTGCCGCGTTTTTAGAAAACAATTGCCGAAATTTAGGTTTAAACTTACTACGGCCTAAATCCTCGCCGAGCAACAGGGCACTGAGGATAAAACCGGCTCCCACCAAAGCCATTAACGCAATCACCGCACCGCTAAAACCGAGTAACGACAGCAGCGCACCACCGGCAAAGTAGCCCGCTCCTTTTAAGGCATTTTTAGAACCGGTAAGTAACGCTATCCAGCGGTATAAGCGCCCTTGTTGTGTGTCACTGACCACGGTTTTAATGGCACTTTTCGCACTCATTTTATTGAGATCTTTGGCAATGCCACTGAGTGCTTGCGCCGCCATCACCCAGGGCACACTGAGCCAGTTTTTATCCACTAACAACATGGCCAGAGCAATCAGTTGCAATGCCATGCCTATTTGCATGGTGCGATTGAGGCCGATACGGGCCCCAAGCCACCCCCCCACAAGGTTGGTTACCACGCCAAAAAACTCGTAAAACAAAAACAGCATGGCAATGGCCAAGGGCGCATAGCCAAGCTGGTAGAAGTACAAAACCACCAGCATGCGCAGCGCGCCATCGCTGAGCGTAAAGGCCCAATAATTTGCGGTGATCACGCCATACTGCTGAATTGGCGATGCGTTCATAGCGGGTCCCTACAGGCTATTGGCGACTTTGCGCATCAGCTCGGCGGTGCGATTGGCATACCCCCACTCGTTGTCATACCACAAGTACAGCTTCGCCTGGGTGCCATTGACCACCATGGTCGATAGTGCATCGACGATGCTTGAACGCGGGTCGGTGCGATAGTCTATGGATACCAGTGGCTTTTCTTCATAACCTAGGATGCCCTTGAGCTCGCCCTGAGCAGCCTCTTTAAACCAGGTATTTAACTCTTGTTCAGTGGTTTCACGGTTAAGCTCAAACACGCAGTCGGTGATCGACGCATTTGCCAAAGGCACTCGCACTGCGTGACCATTAAGCTTGCCCTTCAGTTCAGGAAAGATATGGGTGATGGCTGTAGCCGAGCCAGTAGTGGTTGGGATCAGGCTCATACCGCAGGCGCGCGCTCGGCGTAAGTCCTTATGAGGGGCATCCAAAATCGTTTGCGTATTGGTGATATCGTGGATAGTGGTCATGGAGCCATGCTTAATACCAATTTTATCTTGCAACACTTTAACCACCGGCGCGAGACAGTTAGTGGTGCATGAAGCCGCTGTGACAATATCATGGCTATCTGGGCAATAAAGCGCATCATTAACACCCATCACCACATTCAGGACGCCTTGCTCTTTAACCGGAGCGGTGACCACCACTTTACGCACACCTTGGGCGAGATATTGGCGCAGCAGCTCGGTACTTTTCATCTTTCCTGATGCTTCTATAACAATATCGCACTGCGACCAGTCGGTATCAGCAATCGCCTTATTAGCGCTGCATTGGATTCGCTGCTCATTGATGCACAAAACCTCACCATCAGCGCTAACTGGATATTGCCAACGTCCGTGCACCGAATCAAATTCCAATAAGTGCGCGAGTGTAGCAGCATCACCGGCAGGGTCGTTGATATGAACAAACTCTATTTCCGGCCAGTCATAGGCCGCGCGCAACACCAACCGGCCCATGCGGCCAAAGCCATTAATGCCTACTTTCAATGTCATGATTTTCTCCATTAATCGCAGCACGAAGGGCGATTATCCATTGCCTGTAATCGCGCCAGTGCATCTTCTATTAATTCAGCTTGGTTATTTAGCGTGGTGGTTATAATCTGCTGCCGCCACTGTGGTTGGGTGTCGTCAATACGATAATACACCCATTGGCGGTCTCGCCGTGTCGCCAATACTCCCGCCTCTTTTAGCAGCGCCAAATGGCGAGATATTTTCGGTTGGCTCAGTGCCAAGGCGCAAACCAACTCACACACACATAGCTCTTTTTGCTCGGCAATAAGTAAACACGTCTGTAGACGGGTATCATCACTGAGCGCTTTAAAAAAAAGTACAGCCATAGACTATATATACGAAATATCGAATATACCTAGCTTACTCTTAACGTTGGATATATGCAATAACGTATATATGGAAACTTATATATAAGCTACCCGCGCTGGATAGACTTTGGTGTGAAGGTCACATGCACGCTTAAACCTCGTTGTGGTAGGTTGTGCAAGGTGATTTGGCCATCTAAATTACTACGGACTAGGTTGTAAACAATCGCCAAACCCAACCCTGTGCCACCTTCATGACGCTTAGTGGTAATGAAAGGCTCAAATGCTTTGTTCAATAACGGCTCCTCAATGCCGGGCCCATTGTCTTCTATAAACAAGTGCAACGCGCCATTTTGCTCTTTCACTCTGATACCGACTTCCAGCGTGCGCTCGTTTGTCTTACCATGCATCAAGCTATTGCGCACACAGCAGGTTATAATATGGGTCAGCGCTGCGGGTGAAGAAACTAACTCAAGCTGCTCATCAATATCAATGTGGTAGATAGCCACAGCCGAATCAAACTCAGACTGCAAACTAGTCATGATATGGCTCACAGTAGTGCGCACATTAAATAGACCTTCTTTGTCATACTGGTTTTGTGCCGCCATCATTTTAAATGTATCAATCAAACTAGCGCTGCGGTTGAGGTTATTTTCCAACAGCGCTAATGATTGCTCGGCGTTATCAATAAGCGCGCTGAGAGTATGTTTTTTCAACTTACCGGAGGAAAAATCTGTTTTCAGTAAGGAAAATTGGTCTTTCAACAATGACTGGCTAGTAATGGCAACGCCAATTGGCGTATTAAGCTCATGGGCAAAACCACTGACCATACTGCCTAAACTGGCAAGCTTAGCCTCCTCGACCAGCTTATTTTGTGCGTTCGCTAAGCGTTCAAGTAGCTCTTCAATAAAGGCGAAGAGTTGATCGATATCCTGACCTAACCGCCCTATTTCATCGCGCCCATCCAGGCCAGTGCGTGAGGAGAAGTCCTCTTCGTCCATGACTTGCCTGATTTGTCGGTGTAAGCGCGTGAGTGAATCATTGACGCGCATACTCAAAAGCTGCAAGAACGCTAACAGCACCACGGCAACAAGAACCACAACCACCAAGGTAGCAGTAATCGCAAGCAACGCATCATCGATTTGCGTTTGAGTATATTGAATATCGAGTCGCTGCAGTAGGTCCTCGATGCGGCTTTCCTGCTGCCTCAACGTCTGCCTTATCCCCTCATCACCATGCACACCAATGCGGTTAAACAGCGCCACCACTTCTGCAAAGTTTTGCCCATAACTTTTAAGTATAAGAGACGCACTATTGCCTAGTTGCTGGCGCTCTATGAGGGTGAGGATGGCGTCATAATGCTGGCGATGCTGCGCCAGGTACTGGTCATCAAAGCGCATTAAGTAATCCTTTTCACGCCTTCTTAGCTCTAATACTTCGTTATTAAGTGTGACGTTGTTCTGCTCTTCGGCTAACTCTTGCAGTTTATGTGCTTGGGCACGAAAGTGCTGGCGTAGACCTTTATCCTCATTGAGTCCCATACGCGTTAACAAACTCACCAAGGTATTGAGGTGTGCGATGTATTCCTCTAGGGCTTGCTGAGTTTCAGTGATAAGTGCAGATTGGGCATGCGTTTGGGCATTAAAAGGGTTACTTAATTGCGCGGCAATATGACTGTCTATTTGCCGATGCAGTGCCTGCACGCTGGCTTCGTCGCGATTCAGTAACAGCTCGTTTTTTAATATCACTAATCGGTCTACAGAAGACTGATATTGCTGCACCTGACGCTGCACGTCAGTTAAGGTGTGCAAACTGAAGTAAACATAAGTTGTGGCGGCAATTAAGGAGCCAATAATGAGCACAGCTGAGCCCAAAAGCCAGGTTGCAAAACGTTGTAATTTCAATGTATTGATTTATAGAGTTGGCGTAGTTAAGAGCATAGTTGGCTTCAACTACAAGTCAAAATGCCAAGCATAAAAAAAGCCGCTCAAGGCGGCTTCACTTAACAACAATGGAACTATAAAAACTGTGCTAAGTTTTTCACTTGATCTAACATCCGATTTGAGAATCCCCATTCGTTGTCATACCAAGCCATTACTTTAACCAATTTACCATCGACCTTGGTTTGCGTTGAATCAAACACTGATGATGCAGGGTTATGATTAAAATCGATAGAAACCAGCGGTAGCTCGTTATAATCAAGCACTTGGCTCATCGCACCTTGGGCTGCGGCTTTGACAATTTCATTGACTTCGCTTGCACTGGTGTCGCGTTTGGCAACAAAGGTCAAATCTACCAAAGACACGTTGATGGTCGGTACGCGTACCGCCATGCCATCAAGTTTGCCTGCCAGCTCTGGAAGTACCAAACCAACGGCCTTAGCAGCGCCAGTTTTGGTAGGGATCATCGACTGCGTGGCGCTACGGGCACGGTAAAGGTCGGGGTGATATACATCAGATAAATTTTGGTCATTGGTGTAAGCATGAATCGTCGTCATGCTGCCTTGCTCTATACCGATGCTGTCGTTGAGTGCTTTGGCCACCGGTGCTAAACAGTTGGTGGTGCAAGAGGCATTAGAGATAATCGTGCTGCTGGCATCGAGAACATCATCGTTAACACCATGAACGACGGTGGCGTCCATATCAGTACCTGGCGCTGAGACAATCACCTTCTTGGCACCCGCCTCAATGTGCTTAGCGGCGCCTTCACGTTTGGTGAATAAGCCTGTGCACTCGAGGACAATATCGACGCCCAGCTCTGCCCACGGCAAGTTGGCTGGGTCACGCTCTTGTACCAGCTTAATTTCATCACTGCCAATCACCATCACATCATCTTGCAAGGTTACTTTTTGCGAAAATTGGCCGTGCACGGAATCGAACTGTGTTAGGTGTGCATTGACGTTCGCCGGCGCCAAGTCATTAATGGCAACAATTTGAATATCAGTATTTAAACCAGACTCGTACAGTGCACGCAAAGTGTTGCGACCAATACGGCCATATCCGTTAATAGCAACTTTAATCATCTTACTCTCCCCTCGACTATTTCAGTTGGCTGGCTTGACGTGCGAGCTGCTCAATTGCGTGCCAGTCCTGTTTTTCAATAAGTGTTTTATCTAGCATCCAAGTTCCGCCCACACAGACTACGTTGTTAAGGGCCAAATACTGAGGTGCGGTATCTAAACTAATGCCACCTGTAGGGCAAAACTTCACTCCAGGTAATGGCCCACCAATAGACTTAAGCATCGCTGGGCCTCCTGCTGCCTGGGCAGGGAAAAACTTCAAAAAAGAGAAGCCACGCTCAGCGAGCCTCATTACTTCGCTTGGCGTGGCCGCTCCGGGCAAGAAAGGGGTGTCGCACTGGCTAGCAAGCTCCAGCAGTTGGTCGTTAACACCGGGGCTAACCATAAAGTCAGCTCCGGCTGCAATAGAGGCATCAAATGTGGCTTTATCAATCACCGTACCGGTGCCTACATAGGCATCAGGAACGGCTTGTTTCATCACCTTCACTGCTTCTGCAGCAACGGGTGTACGCAAGGTGATCTCCAGTGCTTTAAGACCGCCGTTGTATAAAGCTTTCGCTAGTGGCTCGGCATCTTCTAAGCGGTCGATAACAACCACTGGCACGACCGGTGCCGATGTTAAAATCTGTTCAATTGACATAGTTTGTCCTCATTCCCAGCGCAATTATTGTTGTTCGTAAGCTGGCGCAAAGGCGCTCGCGCCTAAATCTGCACTGCTGACAATATTTCTAAAACCAGCGAAAAGCTCACGACCGGTGCCAAAGGTTGGCCCTGTGTGCACCAGCTCCACTTCACGCTGGGCAAGCTCTTCATCGCTGACGTGTACTTTTAGCTCGCCGCTTGGCGCATCTAAGGTAATTAAATCGCCTTCGCGAATTTTTGCGATTAGGCCACCTTCAACTGCCTCGGGCGCCAAGTGAATCGCCGCAGGCACTTTGCCTGAAGCACCAGACATGCGCCCGTCAGTGACAATCGCCACTTTATAACCTTGGTCTTGCAGGCTGGCCATAACGGGTGTCAGCTTATGTAATTCCGGCATACCTTTGGCTTTTGGACCTTGCTCTTTGATAACCGCGATAAAGTCTTGGTTTAATTCACCACGCCCAAAGGCGGCTTGAAGCTCGGCCTGATCTGAGAACACCTTGGCTGGCGCACTCACTACCTGGTGCTGCTCTTGTACCGCAGACACTTTAATGACTGCTTTACCTAAATTACCGCTTAGTAGCTGTAAACCCCCGCTACGATGGAAAGGATTGTCCGCTGGACGTAACACATCCTCATCATGAGAATTCTCAGGGCATGGCACCCATTTCACTTTACTTGGGCCACTGGCGTCAGAAACGATCAGGTTGCTGTCTTTATCTAAGCGAGGCTCTGTGGTGTAAGGGTCGAGCCCTTCTCCGAGGATGGTTTTTACATCGTTATGCAATAGGCCTTTGTCGCGTAGTTGCTTCATTAAAAAGCCCATACCGCCTGCGGCTTGGAAATGGTTTACATCGGCATGGCCGTTGGGGTAAATGCGCGTCAACAGCGGCACGATTTCAGATAGGTCCGACATGTCTTTCCACGTCAGTTCCACCCCTGCCGCCTTGGCAATAGCCACAAGGTGAATGGCGTGATTGGTTGAGCCACCCGTCGCCAATAGACCAACTAGACCGTTAATGATGGTTTTCTCGCTCATCACCTCAGCCATGGGCACTGCGTCTTTACTCTCTACTAATTGCTTAAGCATGGTTTCTACCGCATTGGCAGTAAGACCATCGCGTAACTCTGTATAAGGATTAATGAAGGAGCTTCCAGGTAAATGTAAGCCCATGATTTCCATTAGCATTTGGTTGGAGTTTGCGGTGCCATAGAAGGTACATGTACCGGCGCTATGGTAAGACTCGCTCTCGGCCTTAAGGAGCTCTTCACGACTCACTAATCCTTGCGCGAATTTTTGACGAATACGGGCTTTTTCTTTATTTGGAATGCCTGAAGGCATGGGCCCCGCTGGTAAAAAGTAAACCGGTAAATGACCGAATGATAAAGCGCCAATCACTAGGCCTGGGACGATTTTGTCGCACACCCCGAGGCAAAACACACCATCAAATACATCATGAGACAATGCCACTGCCGTGGACATAGCAATAACATCACGGGAGAATAACGATAGGTCCATGCCATCACGGCCTTGGGTCACACCATCACACATCGCAGGTACGCCACCAGCGACTTGCGCAGTGGCATCAAACTTTTTCGCTACTTGTTTAATAAGGTCAGGGTATTCTTTATAAGGTACATGCGCGGAAAGCATGTCATTGTAGGCGTTAATGACAGCGA
Organism: Pseudoalteromonas sp. CO325X; assembly: GCF_004208955.1. Lineage (NCBI taxonomy): Bacteria > Pseudomonadati > Pseudomonadota > Gammaproteobacteria > Alteromonadales > Pseudoalteromonadaceae > Pseudoalteromonas > Pseudoalteromonas sp. CO325X. The sequence continues at coordinate 101,694 of NZ_SGPG01000022.1, read as the reverse complement.
GGTTTGGTTTTTCGTCGCCACTTAAGCGGGCTTTATCATCGCTGCTACAGGCGGCCATCACGTGGGCCAAATTGCCACACCCGATACCGGCTCGAACGCGCTCTTGAGATTTGGCTTCGTTCATACGAGCTAGATACGCTTGGCGTGTCGCCTTGCTGCGCTCTATAACTCGTTCGGTGACTTCTTTAATACGCGGATGCAACATAATTCTGCTCTTCTTGCCGTTGGTGGATAAAAGGCTCAGTACTTCAATACCGACTCCAAGGCAATGAAGTACTGAGCAGCTTTGATTTACCCGTTCAAAGGTACGCTGCCAACTCGTCTCTCACAACCAAGCTGACACCGGTGTCAGGGTTATTAACTCACACCTTTGACACCGGTGTCAACCCTGTCTATAAATTTAGTTTAAAATTTCTATGTTGCGAGTTATTTACCAAATAAAAACGAAAAAATAACAGCGCTAGTCAGAGTGTAATGTGACTCAAAGTATAGTTGGTTAGATCACAAAAAGGCCCATATCAGCGAGCTGAATATGGGCCAGTTGCAATTGGGATTTGGGTGCTGTTTAGGCTTTTGGTGCCGCCGTAGACTCACGGGTGATCAATTCTGCTTCGAGGGTCAGCTGCAGAGGTTGACGTTGCTCGCCTTCTTGCTGCTCATCGGTGGCATGATTGATTTGTTCTATCAGGTGGTCAACCGCAAGACGCGTCATTTCCTCAACCGGTTGTGCGATGGTCGTCAAACCGGGCCAAATATGACGGGCTATCGGCGCGTTATCGAAACCCGCAATGGAAATATCATCCGGTACTTTCAAGTTCATTTGCGTTGCTAACTTGAGCGCCGCAGCGGCCATGTAATCGTTCGAGGCAAAAACCGCCGTAGGCCGAGGGTTTAAATGTAAAATGGTGCGTGCACTGTCGGCACCAGAATGGTAGGAGAAGTTACCCTCTTCCACTAACCGTTCTTGATATTCAATACCGTGTTGCTTGAGCGCTCGTCGATAACCATTAAAGCGCTGCTCGGTAGCACTGTGATCGGGGTGACCTTTGATAAAGGCGATATCTTTGTGCCCCATATTAATCAATAGCTCGGTAATCTCAAAAGCGCCCTGCTCGTCATTACTGCGCACAGAAATAGAGTCGTCATCAAGTTTCACCGAGGCGACACGGGCGAATGGCACGCCTTTTTTGCGCAAAAACGCCACCAACTCCGCATGATCTGAAAATGGCGGCGTTAATACCAAACCATCCAGACGCGAGGTTTGCAGCAGCTGTTCTATATTTTCAAGTAACGCCTCTGCGCGCAACTCACAAGGATGGATCAACAAATTAAAGCCATGCTCATGGCACGCTGCCAGCGCACCGCTTTGCAAACGCGTGATATAACTTTTTGACGGATTATCGTAAAGACAACCAATAATAAAGCTGCGATTGCGCGCTAGCCCCCGGGCAATGGGATTCGGCGTATAATCCAGCTCTTTAAAGGCTTTAAGCACCTTTTCTCGGGTCGCATCACTGACATTAGGCTCGTTATTTAATACCCGAGACACAGTTTTTTTGGATACGCCGGCGTAACTGGCAACACTATTAATTGTTATCTTTTTCATAATCCGCGCAACTTAGTCCTTACTCTGCCCTTGGTGGATACACGCCGCAGCGCCAATAAAGGGAATATTCTCTTGGCACACCAAGGTCACCGGAATTTGACTATTGTACTGTGACATCATGCCTTTGGCGATAAAACGCTCGTTAAAGCGACTATTAAGCAAGCGCTCGTGCATGCGCGGCAAAATACCACCGCCAATATACACACCGCCCAGAGCGCCAAAGCTCAAGGCGATATCACCAGCCACACTGCCTATCCAGTCACAGAAGTGATTCAGTGTTTTGGTAGCAATATGACACTCGCCACTTTGTGCAAGTGCAGCAATTTGCGCTGCATCGAGTTCATTGACCTGCGCCCCTTCAACCTTAGCCATGGCCTGATACAGCCTCGCTATGCCGGGGCCGGCAAACACATTCTCAACAGAAACATGCTGCAACTCATCGCGCAGCACGTTATGGAGTTGTCGGTCCAGCTCTGTCACCGGTGCAAGACTAATATGCCCTGCTTCACAGCTCATCACCGCTTGATTCCCTTGAGAGCGCACCAAACAAGCCGCGCCGAAACCGGTGCCGGGACCAAACACAGCAATATTAGCCTGTGCCTGTGCTTGGCCTTGTTTAACAACAATGTTATCGCTGGCATTAAGATAAGGCGCGGCATAGGCAAACGCTGCGAAGTCATTGATAACTTGTAAATTACTAAAGTCGAAGCGCGCTTTTAGCTGGGTGACGTTGAAGTGCCAGCCGAGATTAGTCAGCATGACCTCTTCACCCTTAACTGGCCCTGCAACGGCGAGGCAAGCACGGCTTATGGTGATTTCTGATAATTGCGCTAGGTATTCACTGATCGCATCTTCAAAGGTGCTGAAATCGCTGCTAGGAAAGGTATGGCGATGGCTAATGACAAACTCGTTGTCGTTGGGTAGGTAGTCGGTGATCAGCGCAAAACGCGCATTAGTGCCGCCAATATCAGCGACCAAAATGGGTGCGAATGGCACCTTGCTCTCTGCCTGTGTACTCGCTGGACTCATAATGTATTCTCTTGTTATTTATCCAGCGTCATGGTGTGGGTGTGTAGGCCGCGCTTTTCTTCACCATTGACTTAACTGGTATAAACTTATTAACTTTATGTTAGCTGTACTTTTTTCGCGCTACTGAAAAAAGTGCTGCCCGGGCAGCGGGCAGCCAAACCGTTTTGTGACAACAAAATGATAAAACGCCGACATTATGACACCGGTGTCAGCTATGAATCAATAAAAATTTTCAGTTTGCGGCAAAAATGTAGCAAAATGCCCGTTTTTTGCAGACACTTCGCTTCTCTTTAATGGTACTTGGCTGTATTGTCGTGGACTATTGCGAGCGCTCTATGAGGAAATACATGAAAGGTAAAGCCACCTCTTTCGACATTGCCCACTATGCTGGGGTTTCTCAGTCCACGGTTTCCCGTGCCCTAAGAGGGAGCCCATTGGTCAATGAGGAGACACGGCGTAAAGTGGTTGAAGTCGCGCGCAAGCTAAATTACAAGGTGGACAAAAACGCCAGTAATTTACGAGCACAACAAAGCTCGACTTTGGCGGTACTCTTGTTTGAAGACCCAACTTCAGACGAGTCGCAAATTAACCCTTTCTTTTTATCCATGCTGGGATCTATTACCCGCGCTTGCGCCAAAGAAGGCTATGACCTGTTAGTGTCTTTTCAATCCAGTAGTAATGACTGGCATGCCGATTACGCTGAAAGTCATCGTGCCGATGGCATTATTTTGCTTGGCTACGGCGATTACATTGACTACCAAGCCAAATTTGCCCGCTTATTAGATACCAATACTAAGTTCGTTTGCTGGGGCGCTAATGTGGATGGCCGTCCAGAGCTCACCGTAAGCTGTGATAACCAGTATGGGGGGCGCTTAGTGGCAGAGCACTTTATTGAATTGGGTCGCACTGATTGTGCGTTTATTGGAGATGCGTCACACCACAGTCCAGAATTTAGCGCTCGCTTTAAGGGCTTCGAGCAGCGCTTACAAGATAACGGCAAACATGTAAGCGAGCGTAAAATGGCCACCGCTATTTCTACCGAAGAATCGGGGTATCAAGCGACCAAATCCTTACTGGCCAACAACATAACCTTTAACGCTTTATTCGGTGCTAGCGACTTAATCGCCATAGGCGCTATTCGTGCTTTGCAAGAGGCGGGACTTCGGGTCCCTCATGATGTGTCTGTCGTTGGTTTCGATGACTTAGCTGTGGCGCGCTTCTGTACGCCCCCGCTGTCTACCGTCCAACAAAATACCACTTTGGCCGGACAGATGTTGGTGGCTAACTTACTCAACCTGATTGGTGAGCAAGAAGTCGACTTAGCGAATAGCATTTTGCCACCGCAGCTTATCGTGCGCCAATCCAGCCGTTAGTCCCACTGCGCGCAGCCTTTTGCCGATAAGTTACTCATAAAAAAGCCGCTGCGATAACGCCAGCGGCTTGTACTTATCAAAGTCGTTTACTGCAACGCTTGCTCAACAATGGGGTAATGGTCCCATACCGTCTTATCAGTCAATGAGCGCAGTAGCTTCACGTATTCGGCGTGGGTCCACGCCAGTGGCGTGGCCGAGTTTGTGCCCTCGCCAAGCTCATAGCCAAACGGGTTAACGCCGACACCATCCCACACTTGCTCTGGCAGCATCATACCCTTATTAGCAAAGGCTTCCATACCGAACACATAGGTGTGCTGAATACGCTGATAGTCTTGCGCTGTGAGCCCGCCACGTACGGCATTGGCTGCGGCAATTTCATAGTGACCCCGCTCACCGGTGAAAAAGGGCCATACCCGACCGCGCTGACCATCGGTATTGTTGCCGCCCTCGGCATAGTTGCTGCCCCGTTTTTCATCTTCGCCGTAACCGTCATTACCATAGCGACGCCAACCGGGATAAGCGCGTCCCTGCTCATCGGTAAAGGTATATTTGACTCGCAGATTATCGACGAGGCTTTGGTCGTCGTACTCAGGCAGAGACGCCGTCACCGAGTCGCTGTCTGCACCACGCACGCCATAGCGCACCAGTTCTAAAAAGCCGCCATCTAGAATCTGCTTTTTGTCCATACCGGCACGACCATTGTTTGCTGCCAGCAGGGTATCACCATTGGTATTTTCATCCTGAGCGATACGCACAAAATAGCGGCCATCGCTGGCTTCACCCGTTAATGTACCTTTACTAGTAAACATTAAGGCTTCAATGTCTTGCTCATACTGCTTCGCTGTTGCCAAATAACGCTGGGCATTGTCGGTATCACCGCTTAGCTTGGCAATTTCCCCGGCACTGACCAATCCAGCCACTACGGCGGCGGTAGTAGAAGGCGAGTAGCCTGCTTGCTCTTCCCAACGCTCCTGCTGCGTATAAGGCGGGGTGATCTGGGTGTTATTCCACAGGATTTTTGCCAATCCCCCATCGACCAAAAAGTCTGCAGCCGGCTGCAGCATGGTGCGATACCACTGAGCGAGTTCGTTTTTCGACAGCACCCCTCCTTTGTATAGTTTCCAGGCGAGCATGATGGGCATTGCGGTTTGATCCAGCTGCACCCCCACCCACTCTAATTCACCATCAACATGGGTCTTTTGTAAAAACCAGCCGGTATCGCCTTGGTTGCCTGGGGTGTCCTCTCGTACCTGGACCTTAGGTAAATAGTTAAACGCCGCTTTTGCCGTTTGCGTATCCCCCATAGCTAGAAAAGCCATAGCAACTTGGTAAAAGTCGCGTACCCATACCGCCTTATAGCCAGTATGCCCTTGCTCTGCGGCCACAGTATCACCCCATGGGTTTGATAAAGAGGCAATCAATGCCCCAGCATGGGTTTTGTCTTCTTGCGCTTTGAGCACTAAGGCGCTGGTATTGAGTAATTTGCCGCCATCGGTGCTGGCATCATAGAGACGCTCGAGCTGCAAGCTCTGCAAATAATCCTGCCAGCCGATGGCATCGCCATCGCCATTATAGTGCGCAAGCACCGTGTCATAGCCGCGCTTCAGCGTCTTCTGACCCTGGGCAAGCGCCTCTTGCTCACTGCTGCCATAACTTAACACCAGATCAAACTGGCTGTTTTCACTTATCTCGCCGAGTGTGGCACTCATGGCGACATTCCCCGCTTGCTCGCCCGTGCTCTGATAACGCGTAAATTCGCCGCGCGCTTTAAGCTGCGAGTAGCGATCCGATTGACCAACAAAACCAACGGAGCCGTCATTAAGACCTTTGGCGCTTTGCAAGCTTAGATAATGGGCACCGGAATAGGCAATAAGGGCATCGTCAGCAACTTTGGCCCGGTCATCAACGCCATCATTGTTCACATAAGGGTTCACCTGCACATGTGCTCGCAGCCCCGGCTCATTGGCCTGAAAACGCACGCGCACCATCAGTGACTGCGCATCCGGGTCGGTAAAGATATCTTTAATAATGCGAAAGCGCCCTTGGCTATCCTCACTAGTTACCCGGTATGCCAATGATGTCGGTCGCCCTTGGGGGTCGACATCAAGGTATTCCACGCGATTGCTAAGACCATCGCTTTCAGCGACAACGAAGTCCGCACCACTGACCATAAATTGCATGTCACGAATTTGCGCTTGGTGAATCAACCCAAACATGGTTTCGGTGATCATCCCTTTTGCCAAGGAGAACCACACTTTTGATACCGTGCCTGTGGCACTGTTGTCATCGTAACGACCTTGTTGATAAGCCTCATAAGAGGTACCAATACCGGTTTTGCCCGAATACGCCCAAAACGGTTTATCGCCAGGAGCCCCCGGCGCGCTATCGCTGTTCGCTGTGGAGGCGGCACTGTTACACCCCGCCACCGTTGCCAGTACCATAGCACTGGCAATTGCGTTTAATACTTTCACTGTATCACCCTTAGATTAATGATTAAGTTTCACCCGCGTAAGTGCAAGCGCTGCCAACACAAAAGACACGCCACCAATGATGAGCGCGTAAATAGGTTGATTGGCAAAGCCATGCTTTAAAATAAGCCCGAGAATACTGGCTGCAAGCAACTGCGGAATAACGATAAAGAAATTGAAAATACCCATATACACGCCCATTTTCGAGCTCGGTAGCGCGCTCGAAAGCATGGCATAAGGCAACGAAAGAATAGACGCCCACGCAAAACCAATTCCCACCATGGGCAGCATCAGCCAGGCTGGGTCACTAATAACCAAAAAGCTGACCAGCGACAGTGCGCCTAAGAGCAAGTTAAGGGCATGGGCGATGCGAATACCGACGCGCTTCACCATCACCGGGATCACCAGTGCGGCCAGCGCAGCAAAGCCGTTATAAGCGGCAAACAGCACGCCAACCCAGTCAGCACCATCATTGTAAGCTTTAGAAGTAACATCAACACTGCCATAGTGGTGGCTGGTCACCGCAGCCGTGGTGTAAATCCACATCGCAAAGAGCGAAAACCAACTAAAAAACTGCACCCAGGCAAGTTGACGCATGGCCTTGGGCATAGTGAAAACATCGTGTACCACCGCAAAGAAGCCGTTACCCGTGTAGCCTTGGCGCTGTTGCCAAGCGGCGATACCTTGTAACATGGCAAAGGCCAGCAGTAAGCCCCCGAGCAAGTACAACTCTTTCTCTAAGTCCATCACCCCAACGGCAGCGATAATCGCCGCCCCTGATAGGCCGCTGACCACTAAAGTGCGAGCAAAGTTAATGATCTGCGTGGTATCGATAGTGGTATTGGCCTGTGCGTCATCATTAAACGCCGCGAGCTGCTCTGGGCTGTATTCCTTGGTGGTAAACACCGTCCACATAACACATCCCAACAAAAACGCACCGCCGACGTAAAAGGCATACTGCACTGAAGGGGGAATTACTCCGGCAGCCGCAGTATTACTGACATCAAACCAATTGCTCAAGATCCACGGTAAACTGGAAGCGACCACCGCACCCACGCCAATGAAAAAGCTCTGTAGAGAGTAGCCGAGCGCACGTTGCTTGTTCGGCAAGTTATCACCGACTAATGCGCGAAAGGGTTCCATGGTGACGTTAATTGACGCATCCATAATCCATAACATGCCCGCCGCAACCCACAGTGTTGGTGAGTTAGGCATTACCACTAAGGCCGCCGTGGTGACGATCGCACCGTAAAAGAAATACGGACGGCGACGTCCTAAGCGCCCCCAGGTTTTGTCACTCATATAGCCAATAATGGGTTGCACGATAAGCCCGGTAAGCGGCGCCGCCACCCATAAAATGGGGATGTCATCGATTTTTGCTCCGAGCGTTTGGAAAATACGGCTGACATTAGCGTTTTGCAACGCAAAGCCAAACTGGATCCCCATGAATCCGAGGCACATATTCCATATTTGCCAAAAGCTTAAGCTGGGTCTTTCATTTTGCATTATTGTTTACTTCCTAATTGCACCACACTGACACCCTGATATGGCAACGTTAAGCTGATACCTTGGGCATCGAACTGTGGCTCTGTGCCTAATAAGGTTTCCCCCTCGCCACTGGGGATATCAATACGCACAGACTGTGGCTGCTGCGCGAAGTTAGCCACCACGAGAATGCGCTGCTGCGCAAGTTGGCGCACAAAGCTAACCACCTGCTTTGGTTGTGAATTAGCCACGCTTTGCAGCTCACCGCCGACAATGGCAGGCAACGAATTAAGGGCCATAAGTTGGACATAAAACTGCCGTAATTGGCGCTGCTCTGGGCTCAGCAATGCACCGTCAAAAGCGCCGTTATTCATCCACTGTTGATGAGCAGGCACCCCAATGTAGTCAAAAATACTGGTGCGCGTTGGGTCGCCAAACCCGGGCTCTTCGGAGCCATCCTCGCCCACCGTTTGGCCAAAATAGAGCATGCTTGGCGAGCGTCCGATTAGGGTCGATACCGTCATCGCGGGCTTGCCCCAGTTCATGTCGCCGGCGAAATCACTGCTGGCGATACGCTGCTCGTCGTGGTTTTCTAAAAAGTGCAACATATGCTGCTCAATATCCGCCACCTCGTGGTGCTTAGCAAGCAGAGCATCCGCACCTTGTTGGCCCTGAATAATGGCCTTTAAGGTGTCATAGAACCCGACCTTGTCGTACAGGTAATCCATTTTCCCTTGGTGAATATAAGGGCGATATAGGCTTGGGTTATACACTTCGGCAAGTAAGAAGGCATCGGGGTTGGTCATTTTAATAGCGGAGTTTAGGAAGCTCCAAAACTCTACCGGCACCATTTCTGCCATATCATAGCGAAAGCCATCTACGCCTTTGGCCAGCCAGTACTGAGTGATATCGCGGAATTTATACCAGCTATCCGGTAGGGATTTATCTTGCCAAAACTGGTAGTGAGCACGGTAATCTTTGTTCGCATAGTCCTTTGGCAAACGCGGGAAATCATAGCTGCCATCGGGTTTGACACCATAATTGATCTTTACCGTCTCGTACCAATCATTGATATCAGGCTGCGCCTTGCGTGCGCCATTGCCGGTCCATTTCGCTGGGGTTTCCGCAAAATGACCATCGGCCTTGGGGTGGCTCATCCCCCCGAGTACTTGATACTGCGGCGACTGCGGTACTTTAAATGACTCACCGACCACGTAATAAAAGTTGTTATCGCGGCGATAGCTGACGCTGGTATCGTCATTGGCGCCGAAATCCGCTACTCCCTCGGGCTTAGATACCGAGTGATAATCACGGGCGACATGGTTAGGCACAATATCGATAAGCACTTTCATGCCCTGCTCATGAGTACGAGCAATCAAGGCCTCGAACTCTTGCAAGCGATCGCTTGGTTTCGCGGCTAGGTCGGGGTTAACGTTATAATAATCTTTAATGGCATAGGGTGAGCCCGCCCGCCCCTTGACCACATCAGGGTCATCACCTGGTAGTCCGAAGTCACTGTAGTCTGTGACCGTGGCGTGGTGTAACACCCCGGTATACCAAATATGAGTCACTCCCAACTCTTTAATCCCCGCGAGGGCTTTGTCATCAAAATCGGCAAATTTGCCTACGCCATTTTCGCTTAGCGTGCCCCATGGTTTATTAGTTTGCTGGGTGTTACCAAATAAGCGCGTAAACACTTGGTAGACCACCGGCTTTTGTACTTGCTCGGCATCTTGTTGCAGCTCTTTTTCAGCGTCTTTGCTGTGCGAGGAACTGGTGTTTTCAGAGCAGCCTAGCAGGGCTACAGCCAATGACCCAGCCAGTAGCGTGGTTGTTAACTTGTTGTCTTTCATGGGTACACTTTGTTATTTCTTTTATGACAAAAATACTACGTTCTCCACGGCCCCTTTGATATGCCGTGCATACGTATTCACTCTATTGCAGTGCTAAAATCATGGCTTGTTCAGCGCCGATTGCCAGCGTTTGATTTAACTGTAATATCTCACCACTCAGCAGATTTTTAGCCTGCTTTGCGCCTTGTAAAATCTCGGCAAAAGGCGCCAGTTCTAGGTGCTGTTTGCCGCCTTTGTTCAATATCACCACAATGCGCTGCTCACTATCAATACGGGCATACAGGTAGACATTGTCCTTAGGAGCAAAGTGCACCATCCGACCTTGACGCAGCGCGCTATATTGTTTGCGCAACTGCAATAAGGTGCGCAGATAGCCTTGCATCTGTGTTTGCTCTACGCTCAAGCCTTGCCCAGTGATGGCATCGGCTTGATGGCCACTGAAACCGCCGGGGAACTCAATACGAATATCCCCATGGGCATCCGAAGGGGTGTTATCAAGTAACACCTCCGTACCATAATAGACTTGGGGAATGCCACGAATAGTGAGCATCAGTGTCATTGCCAACTTGGTTTTGTTAAGGCTTTGCCCTAGCTGGGTGTATATGCGGCTCATGTCATGGTTATCGGCAAACACCAGCAAGTCATCGGCGTTGGCATACATAAAGTCATTACCGAGACTTTGATACACCCGCACCCAGCCGGTGTGCCAACCAGGCTCTTCATTGAGGGCCTTGACTAGAGCCGCCTGCAACGGGAAGTCCATCATTGAATTGATGGCGGTGCTAAAACCGTCTTGGTTGTGTTTGCCGCGCTGCCAATAAGCAATAATTCCTGGATTGGTGGTCCACTCTTCACCAACAATACTGAAGTTGGGATACTCGGCCATAATGGCCTGACTCCAACGGGCCATAAAGGCTTTATCGGAATAAGAATTGGTATCGACGCGAATACCGCTAAGCCCGGCCTGCTCAATCCACCATATACTGTGCTGAATCAAATAAGTGCTCAGCTCGTCTACACGCTGATTCAGGTCGGGCATTGCCGGCACAAACCACGCGTCGTTAAAGCGAGTGCGATCGTATGCGCTGCTGTGGGGGTCCATCACCGTTTGTCGGCGATGATTATTAGCCAAAAACTCACCGCCGTTGTTTATCCAATCTCGGCTCGGTTTATCGGCCACCCATGGATGATTGGCGCCAATGTGATTGGGCACCATATCCATGATCACCCCGATCCCCCGCTCGGCAGCTTGTGCCACCATATCAAAATAGGCCTCGTTGCCGCCCATGCGTGGGTCGATGGCATACAGGTTGGTCATCGCATACCCATGGTATGACCCTGAGGCCATATTATTCTCTCGTGCTGGAGTGAGCCATAGTTGCGTAAAGCCCATGCGTTTTAGGTAATCGAGACGCTCGGTTATCCCTTGTAAATCACCGCCACGGCGGCCGTCGCGCGCCTGACGGTCGGCTTTTTCTATCATGCTGGGGTGATTATCGTTATGCACGTCGCCATTAGCAAAGCGATCGGGGTTGATAAGGTATATCACATCATCACTGCTAAACCCTTGACGCTGCTTTGAATCGTGCGCCCGCGCCTTGAGTTGATAGTCAAATTGCGCGCCATCGTCGGCGACAAACTGCAGTGTACCTGGACGCGCCTGGACACCGATATGCACACTGAGAAACTGATAGTTGTCGGAGTCAAGATGATGCTGACGCGTTAGTGTAACGCCGTCGTATGGGCGTAACTGCCACTGCCGCTGGGCAGTATTTGGTGCACGCAGCAGCAATTGCACATCGGGGTTTTGCATTCCTACCCACCAATGTTTTGGCGCCACTTCAATGCCCTGACAGGGTAGCGCCAATAAGGCTAATAACACCATAAATACACGCATTAGCTTAGATTCCTTTTAATAAATTGTTGGTGGCTCGGCATGCTTTGCACTGCCTGATTAATCAGTGTGCGCAAACTTTGCAGTAATTCATCAAGTTGCTCATTTGATAATTGCTCAGCCAACGGGTGGTGCTGTTGGGGCCAACAGTTTTGACCGATAAATACCTGTTGCCAGGCCACTTCGGCAAAGAGCTCATCTTGATAACGATGCACCTGCCCGCTTTGTTGGAACTGGGCGATACGCTCGCCAAGAGATGGCGGCAGTTCCATATCGGCGCAGTAACGCCAAAAACGACTATCTTGGCGCTGGTTTTGGGCATAATGGAGAATGATAAAGTCGCGAATTTGCGCCATTTCGGTGCTAAATAAGCGGTTAAATGCACGCACCGAGGCGGGGGCAATGCCTTGGTGTGGAAAATGTTTCAATAAGCGGATCACCGCAGTTTGAATCAAATGGATACTGGTGGACTCAAGGGGCTCAAGGAAGCCACTGCTTAAACCGATGGCGACCACATTTTTGTGCCATTGCTGGCGCCTAGCACCAGTGCGAAATGGGATCACCCGGGGCTCGTGCAATGCCTCACCGGGAAGGTTTGCCAGTAACTGCGCCTTGGCTTGGTCGTCATCGAGATAGCGAGAGCAGTAAACTAAGCCATTACCAACGCGATGCTGCAACGGGATTTGCCACTGCCAACCGCCATCATGAGCGATGGAGCGGGTATAAGGTAGCGGGTCTTTATCGTCGCCGTGATGCGATTGCACAGCGATGGCGCGGTCGCACGGTAACCAGTGTGACCAATCCTCAAAACCGACCCCTAAGGTTTGCGCTATCAACAGTGCTCGTTGACCGCTGCAATCAATGAATAAGTCCCCTTCTACGCGCTCGCCTGATTGTAACACCAACGCCTGCACATCGCCGTTATCACTTTGCTCAACCTTATTAACCTTAGCGTCTATACGCTGAACGCCAAAGTGTTCGGCGCGCTCGCGCAACAGTTGCGCATACAAGCTGGCGTCAAAATGATACGCATGCTCAGTACCAGCTAACTGGGTATTGGGTAAATGCCGCAGTGGTGCAAAGCGCCCTGCTTTTGCTGCTTGGAAATTAAGTGAGTAATCCCACAACGAATGGCCAAGCCCTTGCTCTTTTGCATGGTGAAAAAGGTGATGAAAATCACAAAAGGGCAGCGCTTTACCTAAATGACCAAACGCATGCATGTAGCTGTCGCCCTTGCGGCCCCAGTTTTCAAACTGGATCCCCAATTTAATCGTCGCCCCGGTGCGCTGTATCAGCGTTTTTTCATCAATACCCAAGGCGTTGTTAAAGGCGACAATCGGCGGAATGGTCGCTTCACCGACGCCGACAGTTCCAATATCACTGGACTCTACTAGGGTAATACTCAGCTGTTTGCCCAGCATTTTTGCCAACAAAGCGGCACTTAACCACCCTGCTGTTCCGCCTCCTAAGATCACCACCCGGTTAATATTTGCCATCTCTGTGTGCCCCGCTATTAGCTGTTAACTTCAAAAAAGCCCTTGAAAATTCAAGGGCTTTTTAAAAAAGTTACGACAGTTAAGAGTTATAGCTCATACTTGAAACCGAGCAAGTAGGTACGACCATAATCTTGGTAATCACGTACTTGCAGGGCATTGTCACCTTGTAGCGAGATAAACGGCTCTTCGGTGATGTTTTGCACTTGGAAAGTAATCTCTAGACTCTCTAGGCCTTGAATACCGGAATCAGCAAAGTCATACCCAAGCTGTGCATCCCAGATGGTTTCACCTTGGATATCGACTTGGTCAGTTGAAAAACCCACACCGTAGATATCGCCTTTAAAGTCACTACGCTTACGCATGCTCGTACGTGCGGTGAAACCATAGCGCTCATAGTACAAGGTTAAGCTTTGAATGCTGTCAGACAAACCTGGCAATTCATAGTCGTTGCCATTGGGGTCTTCCATATCCTGCTCAACACCGGTATGGCTAGCCAGTAGGCCAAAACCTTCTAGCTCATCGGCGAATAAGTTAAACGGTAATGCCACGGAAAGCTCGTAACCCCATAGATCACCGCCACCGCCATTGATTTTACCTGAGCCGGTGCCGGTGCTGTTTGGTGGAATTTCACCAGTAGCCGGGTCCGCCACGCCGCTCATGTCAATCTCATAGTTACCGTCAAAAATCCATTGGTTCAGGTCTTTATAAAACACCGCTGCCGAGAAGTAACCTTCTTCACTAAAGTAGTTCTCATAGCTTAAGTCGAAGCCCGTCGCCTCTTTGGGTTCAAGCTCCGGGTTGCCGCCGGATACCGACCAATAATTGCCGTTTTCATCTGGCTGCTGGGCATTGTACGACGCGCTGATTGAGGCATTCATTTCATCTAAGCGCGCACGAGAAATGGTTTTCGCCGCACCAAAACGCAGCGTTTGCTGCTCATCTAGAGCAAAGTTAAGGTTTAGGCTCGGCAGTAGATTGCTATAGTCGTGGCTAATATCGGTGGGTTCGGCCACAACGAGGCCATCAACGACATTAAAGGCATTACCCTGTGACGACTGTTTGGTATACACATAACGCACACCGACATTACCCGTTACTGGGATATCACCTAGCTCTGCATTAATATTGGCTTGTACAAAAGCGGCGGTGACTTCTTCTTGCACTGTCCATGAACGTGTTAAGTGCTTAGAGTCCGTAAGGCTTTCACGCAGTAGATTATAGTAACCGTCATCCACGAGCGCACGAGTATCGTAAGCGACCATTGGGCCCATGCCAATAAAGCTTAAATCGGCACTACCTAGACGATACTGCTCAGGCACTTCGAGCATGCCGACGTTCTCTGGGTAAGAGAAATCAGCCAAGGTCATAAAGTAGCCTTCAGAGACCTTGGTTTTCTCACGGTCGCGATAAGAGACGCCAAATTCCACACCGCTGATGTAGGCGTTATCCATTGCCTTGCTAGCGGCCAATTTCAACGTAGTTAATTCGTCTTCCACTTCTGGGGCATTAATAAAGCCATCTTGTGCGGTATTCTCATACGGTGTGCCGGTTAAGCCATATTGATTATTTAATGCCGCACTAGAACCCCAAGATAAAGGCCCACCTAATTGAATAAGATTGAAGTCGCTGTAATCAAGCTGGTGCGAGAATTGGGCGCCGGTGTTGCCATCATCAAAGGCATAGCCGATGTTATCGGAAATACCGTTATTATCACCACGACCTGTACCTGAGTAGCTTTCGATACTCCATACTTGACGCTCTACTTCGGAGCGGCTGGCATCAAATTCCAGCTCCCAGTCGTTACTAAGGAGGTATTCTACATTAAAGCCAAACTGACTCAGATCCGCTTTACGCTCTTCAAAATCGTTACGAACGACAACGCGTTGACCTTCTGTTAAGGCGCTGGTGATAAAGCCGCTGTCTGCATCAACCGTTGCGCTCTCAGGAGAGATTGAGCCTTGACCCCATGCAAACGGGACTTCAATACCACGAAGAATTTTTTCGTCAGTAAAATCAACATAAAGCGCATCAAAGGTCATGCTCAAGTCGCTGCTAGGCGCGTATTCAAGCACTAACATCGCCGAGTCACGCTCGAGCGTTGATGAGCGCACAAAAGGTTTCGCCCCACCCAAGATTGAATACGTATCCCCTGAGTCTGTGGTAAATTCAGGGTAGCCCCATGAGTTCCAACGCTTCTCCTGGTTGGGTGAACTCATTGTTGTATAGGCAAAAGCAACGCCAAAGGTATCATCAGCGAACTGATCAATGTAAGAAACCGTACCACGGAAGCCTTTGTCATCGCCGTCTGGATTTAGTTTATCGAAACTCGTTTGCTCAAGCTGACCGTTAAACTGAATGACCTGCTCACCCTTGCTTAGCGGGCGGACTGTTTGCATATCAATAACACCGGCAATGCCTTCAGCATCAAGTGATGCACTCGGTGTTTTATAAACCGTTACACCGCTCATAATTTCTGACGGGTAAAGGTCGAATTCTACGCCACGGTTGTCGCTGATAGAAACTTGTTCACGACCATTAAAGGTGGTGGCGCTCTCGTTTTCGCTAAAACCACGTACGCTGACACGTGATGCGCGACCGTCTAAGCGCTGTGCAGTCAAACCAGGTAAGCGAGCAATAGATTCAGCAATAGACGAATCTGGTAATTTACCAATGTCTTCAGCAGACACTGACTCTACCACTTCTGTTGCAAAACGCTTGGTATTGATTGACTCGACGACACTGCGGCGAAAGCCACGTACTTCAATCACTTCAACATCTTGCTGCTCATCGGCTTGCGCCTGCGCTTCGTTGCCTTGAGCATACGCGACTTGGCTACCTAAACCGGCACTCAACAGTGCAAGCGTTAGCATACTTGGTTTGAACATAGACATAGTGTTTTATCCCGATTAACCATTTTATTAGGACCAATTGGTGATAGTTAGCGCTGCACCAATTTGGCTCGTGTTGTTGTCGCAAAAAATACTAACGCTCGTCTTAAATTATTAACAAACTTATGCATACGTATTCAATGTAATTGCAGCTGCAATATTTTACATTTTAGTTACATCAAAATTAGCAACAATCCAGTAAATATGCGAGCTTGCTAGCCTTTACAGCACAGTTACAGTTTAACACCCCCAACAATACGCTGCCCTAGCCTACGCCAGCTCCCTGAACCCATAAATAAGCCCACATCCCTTACTGTTAGGGCTACTGAGAACATGATAGTAAGAGCCCATACTGTGGCGTGGTAATTGGTCTTACCATTTATTTTTGCACTACTTTAGTGCATCAGTGGGCTGAATCGCCTTAAATAAGTGCAAGACCCGATTACCGGAACCAGCCAACTCAATGGCACTGTTTCCATTGGTAAACAGCCTTTTGGTATCAATTTGGTGACAAAGCCAAGCAAACACTAAAGCCACCTAATGCGCTTTTGCATACGAATACATCATGCATACGTATGCAGATTTTTTACAAGCGTTCTGAGGTTGCCGTATTCTTTGCCAAGCAAAAAAATTAACCGATGTTCTGGAGCGAAACATGGCGAACCCTCTTTGGTGGAAAGGTGCGGTAATTTATCAGATTTACCCCCGCAGCTTTCAAGATACAAACGGCGATGGAATTGGCGACCTCCGAGGTATTATTAACCGCCTTGATTACATAAAGAGCTTGGGTGTGGATGCGGTGTGGATCTCACCGTTTTTCAAATCGCCAATGAAGGATTTCGGTTATGACATCAGCGACTATCGGGATATTGACCCTATTTTTGGCGATCTTACAGACTTCGATGAACTGATCGCCGAAGCACATCAGCGCGATATTAAAATCATTATTGATCAGGTATTGAGCCACACCTCTGATCAACATCCCTGGTTCTTGCAAAGCCGCGAATCAAACAATAATGAGTATGCCGATTGGTACGTGTGGGCAGACGCTAAAGAAGATGGCACGCAGCCTAACAATTGGCTATCCATTTTCGGCGGCCCGGCATGGCAATGGGAACCTCGTCGCGAACAGTATTATTTGCATAACTTCCTCACCGAGCAGCCAGACCTTAATTTTCATAACCCGCAAGTGCGTCAAGCGGTGCTTGATAACGTGGAGTTTTGGCTCAAAAAAGGGGTTGATGGCTTCCGCTTAGATGCCATTAACTTTTGTTATCACGACGCTCAATTACGTGATAACCCGGCAAAGCCAAAAGAAAAGCGTCAAGGCCGTGGTTTTAGCGAAGATAACCCGTACGCTTTTCAATACCATTACTACAACAACACGCAACCTGAAAACCTCGACTTTATGCGCGATATTCGTGCCTTACTCGACAAGTACCCGGGTACGGTAGCACTTGGGGAGATCTCGTCTGAGGATTCCCTTGCGACCATGGCCGAATACACCAGCGGCGGTGACAAGCTGCATATGGGATATAGTTTCGAGCTACTAACCGATGATTACAGCAGCGCCTATATTCGTAAAACGGTCGAGACCTTAGAGGCGAATATGCTCGAGGGCTGGCCTTGCTGGGCGTTTAGTAATCATGATGTGGAGCGTGTTGCCAGTCGTTGGGCAAAAAACGGCGAAGTTAACCCTGAACAAGTAAAAATGTTGACCGCACTGCTTGGCTCCCTACGTGGCAGTGTATGTATGTATCAAGGTGAAGAACTGGCATTAGGCGAAGCGGATGTTGCATTCGAAGATTTGCAAGACCCCTATGGCATCACTTTTTGGCCCAACTTCAAAGGCCGTGATGGTTGTCGCACGCCGATGCCTTGGCAAGACGGTGAGCACGCCGGGTTTAGCACGGTAAAACCATGGCTGCCGGTAAGCCATGCTCACAGCCTACACCATGTTGCCAAACAACAACAGGATGCTCATTCAACGCTCAATGCCTACAGCGAATTTATGGCTTGGCGGCGTCAGCATCGTGCGTTAATTGAAGGTGACATTCACTTTATTGATACTCATGAGCCCGTTCTTGCCTTTACCCGCAACCACGGTGATGAGTCCATATGTTGTTATTTTAACCTATCGGAGCAACCCGTGAGTGTCGAAGTAACGCACGCGCCCAGTCATCAATATCAAGATTCGTTGCGCCATCACACTGGGCGATTGCAAGGCCAAACACTGCATTTACCTGCATTTGGCTGTTGGTTTGCTCGTCTTTAACCCCTTCCCTTGTGTCATAAAACGTGACATTTTTTAGCACCCTACGGGGTGCTTTTTTTGTGCTTGCTCAAAAGTCATGTTGCTCACCCAAGGACAACGTCGGTTATCTTGACGATAAAAATAACTCACTTTCTAAAAACCAACGATTACGCTAAAAATAAAGCACTTTCCAAAGAGGAACTATGCAATGAAATACCTTGTTTTAAGTGCGCTGTTTGCTATTAGCTTACACAGTGCTTTTGCCAGCGATGACCTACCAGTCGCCCCCGAGGAGATAATCAAGGAGCACACGCAGATGTGCCTAGACTGGGCCACGGAAGATGACATTGATGCGCAAAGCCAGTATCAGTATGTGCTCGACTGTGTCAATGACGAACTCAGTGACAATGGTTACCAGCACGTACAACAAGTGAATATCAAATAGCCACTTGCCTGATATGGGCCTAGGGGAATAAAAAAGCCGCTCAATCATTGTGAGCGGCTTTTTCTTTTTTGCGGGTTACTTTTTCTTTTTCGCTTTCTTTTTCTCTTCTTCAACCCATTTACCATTTTCGTAGGTTGCCTTCCAGCCGGTCGCTTTACCATCGACTTCTGTCATTACATACTGCGACTTAGTCTTACGGCTAAAACGTACTACCGCTGGGTTACCATCAGAGTCAGTCTCTGGCGCATCGGCTAAATAGTAAAATTTAGGTGATATACGATCGCGAAAACGCTTTAATTCAGAAACCTTAGGTGCCCGAGTCTCCCGTGACTTAGGAAACGTAGAAGCAGCCAAGAATATACCAGCAGCGCCATCACGCAGCACGAAATAGGCATCCGATTTCTCGCATTCAAGCTCTGGCAAGTGCACAGGGTCCTCTTTAGGTGGTGCTGGCTCGCCATTTTTAAGCAGTTTACGAGTATTTTTACAGTCTTCATTGGTACAGCCAAAATACTTACCGAAGCGACCGTTTTTCAGCTCCATATCGGCGCCACACTTATCGCACTCAATAATCGGACCATCATAGCCCTTGAGCTTAAACTGCCCTTGTTCAATGAGGTAGCCACTGCACGCGGGATTATTACCACAGACATGCAGTTTTCGGGTTTCATCAATTAAATATGAATCCATGGCGGTTTCACATTTAGGGCAACGCTTCATTTGCATCAGTGTTGATGTTTCAACATCTTCAACTTCATCGGCATTGACCGCTTCCTCACCAGGCGTGAGGTTCATGGTGGTGGTGCAGCGCTCTTTAGGGGGCAAGTTATACCCAGTACAACCTAGGAACACACCGGTTGATGCTGTGCGGATCCCCATTTTTCTGCCACAGCTAGGACAATCAATGTCAGTCTCGACCATTTGGTTTTGACGCATTCCGCCTTGCGCCTCATCGCCACTGGCAATGGCTAACTTTTCCGAGAAGTCGGCATAAAAGTTATCCAGCACTTGAGTCCACTGACGCTCGCCCTCGGCAATATCATCCAGGCGCTCTTCCATTTTGGCGGTAAAGTCGTAGTTCAACAGCTCGGTAAAGTTCTCAACAAGGCGATCGGTGACGATTTCACCCATTTTTTCAGCGAAGAAACGACGGTTTTCCACCCGCACATAGCCTCTGTCCTGAATAGTGCCGATGATCGAAGCATAGGTTGAGGGTCGACCGATACCGCGCTTCTCAAGCTCTTTAACCAAGCTTGCTTCACTGTATCGCGCTGGCGGCTTGGTAAAGTGCTGTTGTGGGTCCAGCTTATCTAAGCTTAATTCGTCACCGACACTCAATGCTGGCAGCGCTTGCTCTTCATCGCTTTTCTTGCGCACAGCAGGTTGCACTCGGGTCCAACCATCAAAGCGCAATACACGGCCTTTGGCTTTAAGCTCAAACTCACCCGCTGTGACCGTCACTGTGGTTAAATCGTATTGCGCTGGCACCATCTGGCAGGCAACAAATTGACGCCAAATAAGCTCATACAGTTTCTTCGCGTCAGCATCAACACCCTCAACATGCCCTGAAAGAACGTTTACATCTGACGGTCGGATTGCTTCGTGCGCTTCTTGTGCGTTGCCTTTTGCGCTGTAAATATTGGCTTTTTCCGGCAGGTAATTGTCGCCAAAATTATCGGCCACATAACCGCGACACATGGCGATAGCGTCTTGTGACAAGTTAGTCGAGTCGGTACGCATATAGGTAATATAACCGGCTTCGTAAAGACGCTGCGCTAGCATCATGGTCTTTTTAACGCCATAGCCTAAGCGCGTACTGGCCGCTTGTTGCATGGTGGAGGTGATAAAAGGCGCACTTGGGCGGCTTTTACTCGGTTTTTCTTCAACGTCGGCAACTTGGTACTGAGCCGATTGCAGCTGCGCCACAGCGGCCTCTGCCTGGTCTTTATTAACCGGTTTAAAGGCTTTACCTTGCTCTTTGGTTACCAGAAGACGTAACGCATCGGCTTTGGCTTGTACATCAGCATGAATATCCCAAAACTCTTGCGGGATAAAGGCCTTGATTTCGCGCTCGCGTTCCACGAGAAGACGAACGGCAACGGACTGCACGCGCCCAGCAGATAACCCGCGCGCCACCTTTTGCCACAACAAAGGCGAGACCATAAAGCCAACAACACGGTCTAGGAAGCGTCGCGCTTGCTGAGCCTGTACCATATCGGTATTCAGCTCGCCCGGGGTAGAAAAGGCCTGTTGAATGGCATTTTTGGTGATTTCGTTAAAAACCACCCGTTTGTACTTCGACTTATCACCGCCGATAATCTCTTCAAGGTGCCATGCTATGGCTTCCCCTTCTCTATCCAAATCCGTTGCAAGATAAATTTCATCTGCCGTTTCGGCGAGTTTTTTTAATTCTTGAACAACTTTTTCTTTGCCGGGTAGCACCTCATAGTGAGGCTCCCAACCTTTTTCTGGGTCAATACCCATGCGTGCAACTAGGTTTTGATAGTCACGCTTCTTTTTATAGGCGGCTTTTTCCTCAGGGGCCATTTTGCGCACTTCGGCGGGAGATTTTGCCGCAGGCGCCTTCGCCTTACCTGACCCTGAGGTGGGAAGGTCGCGTACGTGACCTACGCTGGACTTAACAACATAGTCCTTGCCTAGGTATTTATTAATTGTTTTTGCTTTTGCAGGAGACTCTACAATGACTAGCGATTTGCCCATAATAGCCTAAGTTGACCTATCTCTTTTTATAATGATTGCCCTTGTTCGTGGGCACGAATAAATATAGGTATATCTACAAACACCTATTGTTACAAGCTTTGACGCTAAACTTTTATCTAATCAGCGATTTTTTGACCAGCTGTTGCTGTGATTTTGTCCGTTATGGTGATTAATCACCGATGCACAGGCTAACGCCGGGCAATATATAGGAATAAAAGTAAAGAATCCACCTTCTGAAGAAGGTGGCTTTGTGATTGCCCCCTCAAAGGGGGCGTTGTTTACTCCAGCGTTAATTGGGCTTGCTCTTGCTTCTCTTCTTTCTCTTGATGCCTGACGTAACGCCTTATTACCTCTTCATTTATTCCAACCGTATCGACAAAGTATCCTCGTTGCCAAAAATGGTTGCCCCACATCTTATTTTTTCTCAAGTACGGGTATTTACTAAATAGCTTTAGTGCTATTTTACCTTTGAGTGTCCCCCTCAGGCTCGATATCGACAACTTCGGTGGGACCTTGATAACTAAATGAACATGGTCTAACTGCACATTGAGCTCTACCACTTTGCAACCAAGTTGCTCACTGTAAACGTGAATACAGCGATAGACATCTTTACCTACCTTGTTCTTCAGGATTCTGAAACGGTATTTTGGGGTCCAAACTATATGATATTGACATCGCCAATACACATGCGATGCTTTCTCGTATCTACTCATGTTTCTTGTCCTTTTGACTTCGCTAAAAATCAACAGAGCAATTAACATGGGTAGCTTTTTCAGGCCAAGCCTAAATTGATGATAACCACCTACTGAAGTAGGTGGTTTAGGGGCCGAAAACAAAAATGCCAACCGAGTGGTTGGCATTTTGTTTAATCAAGCAACTTGCTACTGATCATCAACAACAGTCATTGATGCAGATACAACCTTGGCATCACCATCATCAAATCCTGATGGAATAGTGAAGGTAATTGTCAAAGCACCTACACTTTTTTGGTTTCCTTGTGACTCCCGAGATACCTTAACAATAGACATTAAAGGTTTATCACGACTTGTATTGCCTACAGTTTCACTATGGCTCACAAAGTCCAATTCACCATTGGTCGAGGTGATTTCTACTTCAGTCCCGGCAGGTAATGGGTTACCAAACTCATCACTGTAGTAAATATAGATGTCTTGAGAAGCAAGACCATTATTCGCTTCAGTGCTTACGTTCACACGACTAATATCACATTTACCATCAACGTTAGTAGACTCGAGCACACGCTGCGCATCGGTTGTACAGCTATTCGAATCAATCGCAAAGCGCACATAGGGCTCATCACCAGACATCACCAGCTCAACACTGCTGCGCACCTCAATCAGCTCACGAGTACATTCTCCGGCCGCTTCAGCTTCTTGTGAACACAATAAGCCATTGTATTTACCATCCGCTTCATCAAAGATGCCATTGTTATTAAGGTCACGCCAAGTTTCATTGTGACCACCCCGCGAGATTAGCTCTGAGCAAGGATCAGTAGGCCCAGGTGCAGGGTCACAATTAGCTTTATCGAAGGTGCCGTTTTCGTTATGGTCGATAAAGGCCTCGGTTAAGTCATATTCTTGATAGTACTCACCAATATCGAACAGGCCATTACGGCGAGTGACACCACCGCTCGACTCTTCATCAACAAAGTTTTCTTGGCCTTTGGCTACCGCTATCACGGTAACGCGACCACCCATAGCGATACCATTTGGGTCATTTTTAGCGCGCACCATACCATTGATACAAGGCGCAGCTCCGCCAAAGTACGGGTCACAGTTTTGCACACCAGTTTTAGGGTTAATCCCCTCAGTGGTGGCAGGGTCACCATCGATATCGCCGATACGGTTGCCCCATTTATAATCCCAAAACGGTCGATCGCCTTGACTGCGCCATTGGATGGTACAGACGGCATCGGTGGTTTGACATTTAAAGGTGGGGTTGAACTGCGTACCATCGATCACCCCAGTAACACCGGCTTCAGTTAATACGGTTGCTTCAACACCATCACCACTTAGCTGATTAAACTGGTCGCCAAAATACACCGTTAAATTTGAAGTAACACCGTTGTAATAAAGCGAGTTAGAGTTAATAACGTCGGTGCTTAAATCGAAGCTGTTCTGATCGGTCACACCTGAGCTTAAAGTAAGCAAGCTAGACACTGAGCTGATTTGCTCACTTAGGGGAATAAGTCGAAGTTCGCCTTCAGGGCAAGAGCTTGGCGCATCGGCTGCTTGACACGCTTCATACTCATCAACCCAACAGGTCAAATCATCACCTTCAGGCAAGGCGGCAACATCGGCTTTTGGCACATAGCAAGCTTTTACTACTAGGGCGCCTGGGACCACACCAGAGGTTACTGTAGTTTGCACAACACCGTTGTTATCGGTATTACCTGTTGCCTGAGTCAATGCTGCTTCACCAGTGCCGTCAGTCAAACGAAAATCGATACGGTCTTGAGCGACTGGGTTGCCATCTTCATCAAGAAGTTTAAAGCGCACCACAGATTGTGTAGGTACACCGCCTTCACCTGGAGGAAGAGCGATAAACGCCTCGCTTACATCCATAAACTGGATAGACTGTACAGGTGAGGCCTCAACGGGAATGGTTGTAGATTCAGTATAGTTTTTGCCACCAGTCTCAACTGTCACAATAATATTGTCGTCAATATTACAGCCGTTTGCGCGGTACGTTGCTGTAGCAATACCTGCACGCGATTTTACTTTGTCATCCAGGGTTGATTGACCACTGGCGGCACAAGTAGAGCTAAATTCCACATCGGTCGGAGTTTGGAATAGGTTGCCTTCCTCATCGCGAAGCTGCACTTCGATAACCGTACTGCCACCGGCTTTAAGTGGAATAACATTATTGTTGTTATCCGTAGCCAAGCCATTATCAACTGTCAGCTCTAAATCTACCACACCCACAGCAAAGTTAGTGGTGTCGGTTACGCCCAATGCTTCGGCGGTAATCGTGCCTGCGCCACCTTGGTTGCCTGGCTGTAAACGCAATAGTGCGCGGCCAAATGAGTCGGTTAATGCAGTACCAGACGACGGTAATACCGTACCCACAGATGTCTCGGCATTAACGATTGCCGAGCCTACGCCGTCGCCACTTTGAATGCTGGTTACTTCAACGTAAATCTCGCCCACTTCATTAGAAGAAATACTGTTTACGATATTACAACCGGTATTTGGGTCACGAGGGTCAAGCATCACGTTATCACGGTCATCATCCCAACCAGCGTTACAACCAGTGAGCAGTAACACGTCAACATCGGCGGTTTCCTCGGTCACAACAACGTCATCACCTTGGGTGGTAAAATCCGCTTGCGCTGTTACCTCGTTACCAGCAGCCGGAATGTAAGTTGCGGTTACACGACCCGCGCCTTTCACTTGACCTGGGCCAATGGTGACCTGTGCAACCCCATCTGCGTTCGTTTGTGCAGAAGCAGGTTTTAGCTCACCTAAGGTATTGCCACTTACTTGCTGCAGACTAAACTCAATGGCCTTACCAGAGACCGAGCCTGAAGTTGCGCTGAGCGTTGCTACTGCTTGCGCCGGGTTATCATTAGAAATAGGATTTTCGGCAGATATTGCATTGCCTTCACTGTCCACCACGGTTACGGTAATGGAATAACTACCGGAAGAACTACCATCTCCCCCCGTGTCACCACCTTCTTCTAAACTGCCGCCGCCACCGCAGGCGACTAGAAGTAAACTCAGTAAAGAGGCACTGAGCAATCGCACAAAACGCATTGACTTCTCCCTAACGTTTTATTGTTTAAATTATTTACTTAATATTAACCCAGGATGAGTGAATTACGCATTCCTTTTTTGAAAAAAGTTGTCGTTTTTCGCTGCATTGAGTGATTTTCGCTGATAGGCTATAGCGAATTACAATAACGAAGATGAATCATACCTATGTCTGAAAAAGGTTCAATGTCTCTCACCACGCGTATTATGATTGGTATGGCGCTAGGTGTTGTTGTCGGCTTTTTGTTCAAGTTGATTTTGGCCGGTGAAGACGAATTATTACTTGATTTAGGCTTGTTTGCCTTTCCTGTTAAAGGCTTTTTTGTTGACGGTTTATTCAATATTGGCGGGCAAATCTTCATTGCCAGCTTAAAAATGTTGGTGGTGCCACTGGTATTTGTGTCCCTCGTTTGTGGTACTTGTAGCCTCAGTGATCCGAAAACCTTAGGCCGTTTAGGTGGTAAGTCCATCGCCATGTATGTGGGTACCACTGCCATTGCCATCACCGTCGCCATTACCTTAGCGCTGTTAGTAAGCCCTGGCGATGGCGTCACCTTGCCAAATGATGCGACCTTTGATGCGAAAGAAGCGCCGACGTTGGCTCAGGTCATCATCAATATGTTCCCCACCAACCCTATTGATGCTATGGCCAGTGGTAACATGTTGCAGGTCATTGTTTTTGCGCTACTATTCGGTATTGCTATGGCCCTCAGTGGCGAAGCGGGTCAGCGCCTAAGCGCCGTTTTTGAGGACCTCAATAATGTCATTCTTAAATTGGTTACCTTACTTATGAATATTGCCCCTTACGGGGTCTTTTGTTTGATGGCAAAACTATTTACGACCATTGAGCTGGGGCTTATTTGGAGCCTGATGAAGTATTTCGGTGTGGTGGTCGCAGCGCTGCTGATCCATGGGTTAATTAACTACTCTATCCTATTGAAAGTGCTGACTGGCTTAAATCCTGTCACCTTTTTATCACAAATGAAGCACACTTGTTTGTTTGCGTTTAGCACCTCAAGTTCCAGTGCAACCATGCCTATTACACTTGAGACCGCGACCAAAAAGCTCGGTGCCAGTAACTCCGTTGCCTCATTCACTGTGCCATTGGGAGCCACTATTAATATGGATGGCACCGCCATTATGCAAGGCTGTGCAACCGTGTTTATCGCTCAAGTATTTGGTGTCGATTTAAGTATTTCAGATTACCTAATGGTTATTCTTACCGCCACATTGGCATCCGTTGGAACCGCTGGAGTGCCTGGGGTTGGCTTGATTATGCTGGCGATGGTACTGAATCAGGTGGGCCTCCCCGTCGAAGGTATCGCGATTATTATCGGCGTCGATAGATTGTTAGATATGACGCGTACAGCGGTTAATGTGACCGGTGATTGTATGGTTACCTGCGTTGTTGCCAAATCTGAAGGGCAGCTTGATGAGACCGTCTTTAACGATCTCGAGTCGGCTAAAGAACTGGAAGAGTATAAGCCTAAAGCAAGAAGCTAACCTTACTTGTATAAAAAAACCTCGCCGTTGTGGCGAGGTTTTTTTAAGTCTAAATTAAGGTCTCAGGCGCTGACCCTTAGACCATATCTTTAAACCTGCTTTTTCCACCGCGAGGCTTAGGCTATGCGCGACTTTATCCGCCAAGCCTTGTTTTTTCTTATAGCTCACTTTGTAAGCTTGTCGCTCTTTACTCAGTGCCAGTAGCTCATCATCGCTGGTCGTGATTCTATCCACCAACCCTTTTTCTTTGGCATCAATCGCAAACCAGTGCTCCCCGGTAGCGACGGCGCCTAAGTCTAATTCAGGGCGATGCTCGCTGACAAAGTGTTTGAACAATTGGTGCGTTTGCTCAATTTCTTGGCGGAACTTTTCTCGCCCTTCATCGGTGTTTTCGCCAAACAAAGTAAGGGTCCGCTTATACTGCCCTGCGGTAATGAGCTCTAGATCAATATCGTTCTTTTTCAGCACCTTATTAAAGTTTGGTATTTGCGCAACCACGCCAATAGAGCCGACAATAGCAAAAGGCGCAGCAATGATTTCATCGGCAACACATGCCATCATATATCCACCACTGGCGGCGACCTTATCAATGGCGATGGTCAGTGGTATGTGCGCCTCTTTCAAACGGGCCAGTTGCGACGCTGCTAAGCCATACCCATGGACAACGCCTCCGCCGCTTTCCAAGCGCACTAATACCTTATCTTTTTGCTTATCGGCCAATGTTAAAATCGCCGTGACTTCCTCACGTAGGCTCTCGACTTCATGAGCATCCATGGAGCCAACAAAATCAATCACGTATAGGCGCCCTTGCTGTATGTCACTGCTGTCACTTTTAGCTGCCTTTTTCTGTTCTTTCTTGAGCGCTTTTAAGGCTTTTTTATCCAGGGTGTTTGCTAAAAAATCATCTTTCAACTGTTTTAACTTTGCTGAGAGATCGTCAACCTGAAGTGATCCTTCTTTACTTTTAGGTTTATTTGCCGCTCCTGCAATCATTGCGATGATAATGACGATTGCCACTAAAAAAGTCAGGGTTTTTGCAAAAAATAACCCGTATTCATAAATATACTCCACCTAGAGTCCCTCTTTCATTGTTGATGCACGGCAATGTAGCACAGCCATTAGCCACAAAAAAGCCGCGCAATTGCGCGGCTGATAGTCGAAACCAGTGGGCTTACTGAGCTATCACATCTTCATTAGTGATAGGCAATATCGTACCTTTGGATTTCAGATAGGTCGCTACTTGCTGTTGCATTTCAGCATTCGCTGCAGCGCTATCTGCTGCACTTGCTCCTGCTTGCGGGTTTGCAGCTGGCGTCAAAAGTGTACCATGGTGGCCTTTACTAAAGCGTACAAGGTAGCTTTGTGGGCTATCTGCTAACTGCGTTTGTGCTGCATTGTCAGCGCCCATCATCATTGCAAGTGGAATAGTTCCGGCAATGGGGTTGCTCTCAACCATAGGCGGGATCACCGTATCCGGCTTGTTTTCCATGCCATCACCCACAACCACGCTGGTGTAAACTGGGGTTTGCTGTGCGTTTACACGCATTGCGTAGTTGGTTGGGTCTCCAGCATCAAGCAATGTTTGTGCAGCGTAGGTAAACTGCGTTAACAACCCTTGAATATTAGCCAAGCTGGCAGTGTCACCTTGAGCTGTTAACTGCGCTAAAAACGCTTGGTAACCACAGCCAACATACGCCTCTTGGTTATCAATAAATTGTGCACAGCTAGAGACTGCGCCTTCTTGTAGGAATGCGCCAAACGCTGCTGACTCATCGGTTCCTGCACCAGCTAATACTGAACCTTGGATAAATGGCCCAAATGAATCTGAAGCAAGTAAGAAATTGGCGATACCGCCGCCGCCACTGCCAAGTGCCACAGTGTTCACTTTAAACAATGGATCAACCTGAGGGTCAAGCTCCGCATTCGTCATAGATAAGAAAGCCGGGGCCACAACCGCACCTAAGGAGTGACCGACGAAGCCCACATCCATCGTGTTGAGCATGGGGTCGTTGGCAAAATTAAGACCTAGACGCAAACCCAGTAAATCCGCAGCTGATTGGCGTAGGTTATCACGCGCCACCAGCAATGAATTCAAATTCATATACGCAAGCACAGAGCCTGTGGTCGCATTAAAATCGTCAGTGCCATCGTTGTCGACATCGATTCCACGCTCACCGTGAGCCGGATGGTCGATAGCAACGGTCGCAAAACCTTGAATGCTTAGCGCCGCAGTCAATGCCAACATATCCTCTTTGCGGCTGGTAATACCATGTTGCATGATAACAACTGGCCAGCCAGCAGCAGGCATGCTCATGGCATCAAGCCCAAGCTGACTGCGGATAGCGTTTAAGGTCATTAAATCTGCCGGTTTTGTAACCTGTACAGGTATATTTCGATAGCTCTGCACTTTCGGAATGGTGTTGTATTTCGTTAGGTGACGTTTGTCATCCAAGCTCAAATCACGCAATTGACCGCCGCTGAGAGCGGCACATATTGCATCATTTTCACTCACTGGTTGCTCAGGGAATGCTTCGCCAGCCTGCTCTTTATAACCAAGCACGGTTACAGCGCTGTCGCAGTTTGCTTGCCAGTAAGTGTTGTTTAAATCACTGAGCTCTTTGCCTTGTGGGCTTTTTAAGTAGTAAGGAAGAACAATGCTGCCTTTTTCATAGCTCACTGCGTTAAATGCAGGATTAATGTCTTGCATGCCTTGAGCCGCAAAAATCTGCCCTACTGTGAGCGCAGGCTGTTGCGGGATCATCATTTCAGGCTTAGGTAAGCTATCTTGAGTGAGCGACGCAGCAAGCAAGCTTTTAATCGTGCCGAGCACTTCACCTGCACTTTGCATGGTCATCGCCGCTGAGTAAATAATATCGTCTTTGCTTAGGTCACTGCCGCCAACAATAACGTCTTCATAACTGTTGATCACCGCTTGCAAACTCAGTTGCTGCTCAGTAACAAGTGGGTCTTCACTGCTAACGCTAGCATAGGTCGATGACGGGGCAATGGCGTTACCGGCTGAATCGGTCAAGCCGTTGGTCAATACCGTAATGTACGAGCGCCCTTGAGTAAATGGCTTAAGTGGCACCACAGCCACGGAATTGCCACTGGCTTGGGTGATAAAGTCAACGCCAAAGTTAAGTTCTTTAACATATTCACAGGCAATGCCTGCCGGTACTTGAGCGCAGGTTTGTGAGCTTTGGTCGGCGCCCATAACAACTTCAAAAATACGCACATTACCCGGTGTTGCAGCCGATGTTGCATCAAGGCTTACACCAGGGGAAAAATCGAAATCAATGGCATATGGCATTTGCGTCGACCACCCATCTAACGCGCCGAGCGCCAGTTGAGGGTTAGTGTAATCATCGCCTTCACCAGGAATATTCAAGGTGCCATCGGTGGTGCCGCTTAAAAGCAGATCATTGGGTACGGAGATTTCCCCGGCACCGGGGTCAAACACCACTGTGGATTGCGGAACAACCGTAGGTGTTTCATTTTTAACGTCTTCGAGCGTTTCTCCGCCACCACAGCCAGCGAGCGCAGACGCTACAGCGAGAGGAAGTAGCAATTTTTTCATGTTGTTGGCTCCAAACCTTTTTTATTGTTATCTGCTTATTATGTGTGTATTAAAGATAGCAAAATGTTAATGACACATTAGACCAGTTTAACTTAACGTAAACCTATGCCTTTCGCCACTTAATTTTGTAATTAAATCGATTACTTGTTATTTGAGTATGGTAAAATTCTTAAAAAGATCATGCTCTAGGTGCAGCTTATGCAAAACTACCAAGCAAGTGCAAATGCATTAGATGAAAAAGTCATATTAATTACTGGGGCTGGCGACGGCATCGGCCGGGTTGCCGCGTTAACCTATGCCAAATACGGTGCTACAGTAATTTTATTAGGTAAAACAACTAAAAAACTCGAAGCAGTTTACGATGAAATCGTCGCTGCAGGTGGCCCACAACCAGCGATTGTTCCATTAGATTTAAAAGGCGCCACGCAGCAAAATTACCGTGACCTGGCCGCCACTATTGATCAGCAATTTGGTAAGCTCGATGGCTTATTAAACAATGCGGGTATCCTGGGTGCATTAGGCCCAATGGAACATTTCTGTACATCCACTTTCGAGAACATCATGAAGGTCAATGTCACTGCGCAAGCAATGCTGACCAAAGCGTTGTTTCCTGTGTTAAAGAAATCAAACAATGCATCGGTTGTGTTTACGTCGTCGGGCGTTGGCCGCGAAGGCCGCGAATTTTGGGGGGCTTATGCTATTTCTAAATTTGCCACCGAAGGCATGATGCAGACGTGGTCGAAAGAAGTCGATAAAACCAATATTCGCATCAATTGTATTAACCCAGGCGCCACCCGCACGAGTATGCGTGCCAGTGCTTACCCGGGAGAAGACAAAGACAAGCTAGCAACGCCTGAAGACTTGATGCCCACGTACCTTTATTTAATGAGTGATGACTCTAGTGACGTTAATGGTCAGTCGTTGGATGCGCAAATTAAAAAGAAATAATTAGCACATCATAGAGGTAAAAAACGCCGCGTTGATTGCGGCGTTTTTTGTGTCTGAATTAACGGCGTTTCTTTTGTTGTTGCACGCGCTGATTGTGCTTTTTAACAGCCTTTCTTATGCGGTTCACTTTAGCGCGTTTGTCTTTTCGCTTGATAGGGTCAACCGATAACTTAGTTTGTGTTTCAGGCTTTAACTTAACGGTCTTACGCAGGTAATTCACTTTACTGAGTTCAAGTTCTTCCCAGCCACCTTGTGGTAAGCGCTTATTGAGCTCCAGCTCGCCATAACGTACGCGGATCAGGCGCGATACTTCCACCCCTTGAGATTGCCACATACGACGTACCTCACGATTTCGTCCCTCGCTCAATGTAACGTTAAACCATTTATTGATGCCCTCACCGCCCATAGGCTTAACACTGTGAAAACGTGCCGGCCCATCATCGAGCTCCACGCCTTTGGTGAGGTTGCGAACAGCTTCTTTGGTTACATCACCAAATACGCGCACCGAGTATTCACGCTCAATTTCGTAGCTCGGGTGCATCACCCTATTGGCGAGCTCTCCATCATTAGTAAATAGCAGCAAACCTGAGGTGTTAATATCTAAACGGCCAATGGCAATCCAGCGGTCGCCTTCAATTCGCGGTAGTCTGTCAAATACTGTACGACGCCCTTCAGGGTCTTTACGAGTGCACAGCTCACCTTCAGGTTTGTGGTACATTAATACCCGACATACTCGCTCTTGTGGCTCTTCAACTTTAACAATGTGGCCATCAACACGAATGGTTTGATTGGGCTCAACGCGATCGCCTAAGCGCGCCACTTTGCCATCAACACTCACGCGGTTAGCTTCGATGTACTTTTCCATCTCGCGACGGGAGCCGACACCGGCTCTGGCTAGGACTTTTTGTAACTTTTCACTCATTCAGATGGTTCTCTCACAGAAGGATCGTGTAATAACTTGTCTATCTGGCTTTGTTGCTGCTCAGGGAGCGGCGGTAATTGCTCTAAGCCAGATAACGAAAAATAATCTAAAAACTCATTCGTCGTCGCATATAACGCGGGGCGACCAGGGACTTCCTTATGGCCAATCACCTTCACCCAACCGCGCTCCTGCAATGTTTTCATAATATTGCTAGCAACAGTCACACCACGCACTTGCTCAATTTCGCCTCGGGTTATCGGTTGACGATAGGCTATCAGTGACAGGGTTTCCATTAACGCCCTTGAATATTTCGGTGCGCGTTCTTGGAATAGCTTGCTGAGCCAAGGGCTTAAGCTGCTGCACGCTTGAAAGCGATAGCCTGAGCCAACGTGCACTAAGCGGATCCCTCGGGTTTGATAATGCGCGCTGATGGCCTCTAAAGCTTCATTAACGCGCTTAGAAGACACATTAATATCACTGAGTACAGTTTCTTTGAGTTGTTTTTTTGTCAGCGGTTTAGGGGCAACGAAAATTGCCGCCTCTAGCAACTCTATAAGCTGCTCGTCACTAATGCGTCGCGTGCTCATGCTCAGACCTCCATCGCGGGCGCTATTATGGCAGAGCTACACCATAAGGCAATGCAAATCACGCTGCAGCATGCTCTTTTAAACGCACATGTATGGCACTTTCGCTATTAGCTTGTTGGCAATGAATAAGCCCTTCTTTGGTGAGCTCTAATATGGCTATAAAGGTCACCACCACACCGGCGCGCCCTTCTTGTGGGGTAAATAGCAAGGCAAAATCAACATAACCGGAGTGGTTTTGTAATTGCGCTAAAATAGCGCTCATGCGTGCCCGGGTCGATAGCTGCTCTGGGGTGATATGATGATGCTCAAAGGTTTTGGCTCGGGCCATAACATCACTCAATGCCAACATTAATTCTTCCAGTGCTACTTCGGGAAATAAAGGTTCAGGCATAGCCGCTTCTTCAACTAACGCATGAGCGGTAAAAATATCGCGCTCCATGCGCGGCAATTCATCGAGCTGCTCCGCCGCCTTTTTAAACTGCTCGTATTCTTGCAACCGTCTGACCAGCTCGGCACGAGGGTCTTCCTCTTCCTCACCGAGCTCTTCGTGCACAGGTAACAGTAAACGTGATTTTATCTGCGCCAATAGCGCCGCCATCACCAAATACTCACCGGCGAGCTCCAATTGAAACTCACGCATCATTTCCACATAGCGCATATATTGCTCGGTGATGCTAAAAATAGACAGCTCGAGGACATCGAGTTTGTGCTTTTTGATAAGATAAAGCAGCAAGTCCAAAGGCCCTTCAAAAGTCTCGAGTACGACTTCTAGGGCATCCGGTGGAATATATAAATCTTCTGGCTTTTCAACCACGGCCTCGCCGCGAATAAACGCCAGCGGCAGCTTTTGCTGCTCTACCAAAGTATCTTGGGTCATTATTTAAAGGGACTGGGATCACCACAACCGACACGCAAAATCTCCACTGCGTCATCGGACAAATCCACCACAGTAGTGGCCTGTTCACTCAAAAAACCACCATGGATGATCACATCGACGTGCTTCTCTAAACGATCGCGAATTTCATCGGGGTCTGACTCGGTGAATTCAGCGCCAGGCAAAATCAATGAACACGACATTAAGGGTGCGCCAAGCTCTTCAAGCAACGCCTTACTAATAGGATGATCGGTGACCCGAATACCAATGGTTTTCTTTTTATCGTTTAATACTCGTCGTGGTACTTCCTTAGTGCCTTTGAAAATAAAGGTATAAGGGCCTGGGGTATTATTCTTGATCAACCGAAACATCTGGTTATCAACGCGCGCATAGGTCGCAAGCTCTGATAAATCGCGACACATCAAAGTAAAATTATGGTGCTTTTCGATACCCCGAATTCGGGTGATCCGCTCTTGCGCGGCCTTTTCCCCTAGTTGGCACCCTATGGCATACCCAGAATCAGTGGGATAGACCATTACGCCGCCTTTGCGCACAATATCCACCGCTTGTTGGATCAGCCGTGGCTGCGGGTTTTGCGGGTGAATATGAAAAAATTGACTCATGTTTATCCTTGCTTTGTGATAACGACTACTGCCAACGCTGCCATACGCCTTCACAGTCTTTAGGTAAGTATAGGTTCTTTCCTAATTCTATGTAAGGTAAAGGAAAATGGAAATCAGAACCTTGCGAGCACAGCAGCCCATGCTCACGCGCAAGCTGCCCTAAAAACTGCCTTTCACAAGGCGCTTGTTGGGTTTGGGCCACTTCCATTGCATCGCCACCGAGCGTGGCGAATTCGTTTACTAACTTACGCAGCCACTTATTCGACATTTTGTATCGAGCCGGATGCGCGAGCACACTTTGCCCGCCCGCTGCGGCAATGGCCTTAGTGGCGGTGTGCATGTCACACCACGTACTTGGTACATACCCGGTGTTGCCGCGACTGAGGTATTTTTTGAAGATGCCTTGAAAGGTCTTCGCTGCGCCTTGCGCCATTAACACCCGGGCAAAATGGGCACGCGTTACTTGCGCCTCAGCGGCCAGCTCACAGGCTTGTTCATAGGTGTTTTCAAACCCTGCCTTTTGCAGACGTTCGCCTATTTTTATCGCTCGTTCACTGCGCTTTTGCTGCTGTTCAGCCAACAATGCTGTCAACTCCGGAGCCTGGGTGTCAACCTGCAAGCCAACAATATGAATTTCAAAGCTGTGCCAGCGCGTGGATATTTCTACTCCGGCGACCAATTCCAGGTCGAGCGCCTGTGCAGCAATCGCGGCGCGCGCTGGAGCGATACCAGCAATGGTATCGTGATCGGTGAGCGCGAGTACATCAACCCCCTTGTCGGCGGCTCTCGATACCAGCTCATCAACACTTAAAGTCCCGTCGGAAAAATTACTGTGGCAATGTAAATCGTACTTAAGCACACAGCCCTCTTAACAGCTATCAATAATGCCATTAGCTTATCATTTTTCACCCCGCAGCGCGGCAATAACTTTTTATTTATAAAATGGTTGACACTGATGCTCAGCTAGGTTTAACTAACAGCCATCAATTAATTAGGATTATCAAGCTCATGCAGTCACAGGCTAATAACACACATATGACATGGTGGTGGCGCTCGTAAACGCGGGTGGAATTAGTCGTGCGCAGTGAGTACTGCCTGATTAACAAAACCCGCAGCAAGCGGGTTTTTTTGTATCTAAACAAAGGTAAGTAACATGATTTTAACGCAGTTCGTAACAGTAATTTGGTGGTGGCACTCGAGATAGCGGGTGGGCCTTGTTACGGCTGAGCATAATTGCAACCCGCAGCTTTTCGAAGTATGCGGGTTTTTTTGTTTTTAGGCCATCATCATTGCTAGCAGCAATAAAACCGATGGCAATACATTTTGGGAATGAGGACTTTTTATGATTTTTAGCCACATCTCGACCGAGCCCGGTCAGGTGACCAGCATTAGCCAGCGGCGAGACTACATCCCCTCTGCGCTGAGCCTGTTCGCCAAGCTCGATACCGATAATAGCCTGTTACTGGAGTCCGCAGAAATAGACTCCAAAGCCAATTTAAAAAGTATCGTATTAGTTGATAGCGCATTGCGCATAGAGTGTAACGGCAGCGAGGTCAGTGTCGTCGCGCTATCCAATAACGGTGCGCAACTGCTGCCTTATTTGCAGCGCCACATCGATGCCGGCACCACCACACTCGATAACACCACCTTGCAAATCAGCTACCCGCCCGTGGCCAGCGATTTAGATGAGCATGCTAAGCTCAAAGCGGCCAACGCCTTTGATACCCTACGTCAGTGCATTAATCGCATCAGCAACAACTCTGACAATCCGTTTGCCATTTTCTTAGGCGGCGTAATGGGCTACGACATGGTCGCGAATGTTGAGCAACTGCCCGCCGTCGAGGCAAAAGATAACAGCTGCCCAGACTATGTTTTCTACCTTGCTGAAACCCTAGTGGTGGTTGATCACCAAGCACAGAGCACGGAAATTATCGGTAACGTGTTCAATGGCCCGCAAGTGCATGCCAATTGCTTTGAGGTGGGACAAAAAGTCGAACGCTTAAACACCCTCTGTGATGACGTTGAGGTACTACCGCCCCCACAGGCCACGGCGCAGCCTGTACAAGCCAGTGTCGATATCAGTGACGAAGACTTCAAGGCGCAAGTTAGCCAACTAAAGCAACATATTATCGACGGTGATATTTTTCAGGTGGTGCCTTCACGCACCTTTACCTTGCCTTGCCAACGGCCATTAGCGGCCTATGCCCAGCTGAAAACACAGAACCCCAGCCCCTATATGTTCTATTTGCGCGACCAAGATTTTACGCTGTTCGGCGCCTCGCCTGAATCGGCCTTAAAATACTGCGCCCAGAGCAATCAAGTTGAGGTGTATCCGATAGCGGGCACGCGCCCGCGTGGTAAGCATGCCGATGGACGTTTAAATTTAGACCTCGATTCGCGCATCGAGCTCGATTTGCGCAATGATGGCAAAGAGCGCGCCGAGCACATCATGCTTGTCGATTTAGCGCGTAACGACGTCGCTCGTATCAGCCAGGCCGGCACGCGTCACGTCAAAGAGCTACTCAAGGTCGATAGATATTCCCATGTCATGCACCTTGTTTCGCGAGTGGTGGGACAGTTAAAAGAGGACCTTGATGCGCTGCACGCTTACTCTGCCTGTATGAATATGGGTACTTTGGTTGGCGCCCCCAAGGTCAGCGCTGCGCGCTTAATTCGTGAAGTAGAAAAGAAACGCCGAGGCAGCTATGGCGGTGCCGTCGGCTACCTCACTGGTGAGGGAGCCATGGACTCTTGCATTGTTATCCGCAGTGCTTTTGTCAAAGATGGCCTGGCCCATGTGCAAGCCGGTGCTGGGGTGGTTTATGACTCAGACCCGCAAAGTGAAGCCGATGAAACCCGCGCTAAAGCCGGCGCCGTACTGCGCGCTATCGCCACCAGCCAAGGAGCAACAAACGCATGAATTATAAGATTTACTTCTTAGATAACGAAGACTCTTTCAGTTATAACTTGGTGGATGAATTTGCGCAGTTGCGCCAAGAGTTGGTGGTGTATCGCAATACCGTGGCGGCGGAAGTCATATTCGAGCGCATGTGCGCAGAAACACAGCCGGTGGTGCTCGTGCTGTCCCCCGGACCCGGCGCGCCCGACAGCGCGGGATGTTTAATGGCGCTCATTGACCTGTGTCGGGGACGCTTCCCAATGCTTGGGATTTGTCTCGGGCAACAAGCATTAACGCAGGCGTATGGGGGTGAAATTGGCCATGCCCAGCAAACGGTGCATGGTAAATCATCCACCATTAGCCTAATGCCCCACCCCGCTTTTAATGGTTTTGGCGAGCACCTCGTGGTGGCCCGTTACCATTCCTTAGTGGCTACCAAGGTAAGCGAGCAATTAGCGATTATCGCGCATTATCAGGGCATGCCGATGGCTGTGTGTCAGCATCAAGATAAGGTGCTTGGCTATCAGTTTCACCCAGAGTCGATTCTAACTCCTCATGGTGCGCAACTATTGCAGCAAAGCCTTGAATATTTAACAGCACAGGGGTAGCTCATGGATGTAATGAATAAGCTGTATCAGCAGCAGGACTTAACCTTTGCAGAGTCACAGCAACTGTTCGATAGCGTAATGCGCGGCGATATTGATGATATCACCCTGTCGGCCATGCTTACCGCGCTGAAAATTAAGGGTGAATGCGCCGACGAGATTGCCGGGGCCGCCGCCGCTATGCGCGCCAATGCCCTGCCCTTTAACACCTCGGCGCAACACTTGGTCGATGCCTGTGGCACCGGTGGTGATGGTGCCAACACTATTAATATCAGCACCACGGCAGCGCTTGTAGCCGCCGCCTGTGGAATTAATATGGTTAAACATGGTAACCGCAGTGTATCGAGTAACTCAGGGTCGTCTGATTTGTTACAAAGCCTGGGGATCAATATCGACATGAGCCCAGAGCAAGCCGCCGCGATGCTAGAGCAAACCGGCTTTGCGTTTTTGTTCGCTCCGCTTTACCACCAAGGGGTCAAGCACGCGATGGCGGTGCGTACCACCCTTAAAACACGAACCCTATTTAATATTCTCGGGCCGCTTGCTAACCCGGCAGCACCGGATTATCAATTACTCGGGGTGTACGACCCTGCCTTATGCTTACCTATGGCAAAGACCCTGCAGACCTTAGGGTGCAAACGGGCGATGGTTGTCCATGGTGCCGGCACCGATGAAATCGCCTTACACGGTGAGACTCAAGTGGTTGAACTCAACCAAGGGCAACTGCATGAGTACACCTTAAACCCCAGTGACTTCGGACTTGCAAACTATTCACTTGCGCAACTCAGTGGTCAAGGGCCAGACTACAACGCCAATGCCACGCGGGCGATTTTAAGCGGCCAAGGAGAGCCGGCGCACACCAGTGCGGTGGTGATCAATGTCGCAGCGTTATTAGTATTGACCGGCAAAGCGGCTAATTTCAAAGAGGCCAGCGCGCAGGTTCAAGACGTTTTACAATCCCAGCAAGCACAACGCACGCTTGATACCATCATTGAGGTCAGTCATGGCTAATGTATTAGAAAAAATTGTTGCCGATAAACGCCATGAGGTAGCGCAGCGTCAACGCACGCAACCGTTAGCGAGCTTTATTGACGACATCACTGCGAGCGACCGTGATTTTTATCGTGCCCTGAAACAGAGCCCAACGAGCTTTATTCTGGAATGCAAAAAGGCATCGCCCTCAAAAGGGCTTATTCGCGATGTATTTAACCTAGATGAAATCACTGCCGTCTATAAAAAGTACGCCAGCTGTATTAGTGTGCTGACCGACGAAAAGTACTTTCAAGGCCATTTTGACTACTTAACCCAGGTACGACAAAAAGTCAGCCAGCCACTGATTTGCAAAGATTTCTTTATCGACCCTTATCAAGTTTATTTGGCTCGTTTACACGGCGGTGATGCTATTTTATTGATGCTCTCAGTGCTTGATGACGACACCTACACGGCGCTTAGCAAACTGGCTAAGTCACTGAATATGGATGTATTAACTGAGGTGAGTAATGAGCAGGAAGTAACTCGGGCGCTGGCGTTGAACGCCGAGATCATCGGTATCAATAACCGTGACTTACGCGACTTATCGACCGATTTGGCGACCACTGAACGGCTTCGCCAATTGATCCCCAGTGATAAAGTGGTGATTTCTGAGTCGGGCATTTACAGCCATCAAGACGTGCAGCGCTTAAGCCCCTTGTGTGACGGGTTTCTGGTTGGCAGTTCTATTATGGCCCAAGCAGATATTGAAAGCGCTTGTCGCGCCTTAATTTTTGGCGAGCATAAAGTCTGTGGTCTAACGCGCTCACAAGACGCACAAGCGGTATATCAAGCTGGTGCCTATTATGGTGGCCTGATTTTCTACCCAGGCTCACCCCGCTATGTTGACATTGATTGCGCTAAGGCCATTGTTGATAGTGCGCCGCTGCATTACGTAGGGGTTTTCGTTGACGCACCGATTACGCAAGTCAGCGACTATGCCACGCGATTAAAACTGGCCGCCGTGCAGCTGCATGGAGTGGAGGATGAGCGTTATATTCAGTCGTTACGCCAAGCGCTGCCGTTATCGTGCCAAATTTGGAAAGCCCAAGCGGTGGCTGCGCAGCTGCCTAAAGCGCTCGCGGGCGTCGACCGTATTCTCTATGACACGTATAGCAAACAAGCGAAAGGTGGTACCGGTGAGCAATTTAACTGGCAACTGCTGGCGCAGGCTGAGTCCCCTTTCATGCTGGCAGGCGGCTTGACCCCTGGCAATATTGCTGACGCTTTAGCACACAACGCAACCGGGCTGGATATTAATTCCGGCGTAGAAAGCGCACCCGGTAAAAAATGTACACAGAAAATTAATGCTGCCTTTGCGGCAATTCGGAATTATTGAGGTGGTTATGAGTAATTCAGCCTATTTTGGCGATTTTGGCGGCATGTTTGTGCCGGAGCTTTTGGTGCCGGCGCTTAAACAGCTAGAAGCCGAGTTTAATAAATCACAACACGACCCGCTTTTTGAAAAAGAGTTTCACTCTTTGCTCAATGAATATGCCGGCCGTCCGACACCTTTAACATTAACCCGTAACTTGGTGAAAAACCCCAAGGTCAAACTGTACCTTAAGCGTGAGGATTTACTTCACGGTGGCGCCCATAAAACCAACCAAGTGTTGGGCCAGGCGTTGCTCACCAAACGCATGGGCAAAGAGGAAGTCATCGCCGAGACCGGCGCTGGTCAGCACGGTGTGGCTACGGCTTTAGCCTGTGCGCTGTTGGGTTTAAAGTGCCGCATTTATATGGGCGCTAAAGACGTCGAGCGCCAGCAGCCTAATGTATTTCGTATGCGCTTGATGGGCGCTGAAGTGATACCCGTTACCGCCGGCTCTGGCACCTTGAAAGACGCCGTGAACGAAGCGCTGCGTGACTGGTCAGCGAATTATAAAACGGCGCACTATCTGCTCGGCACCGCTGCCGGACCACACCCTTTCCCAACGGTGGTGCGCGAGTTCCAAAAAATGATTGGTGAAGAAGCCAAACAACAGGTTCTTGAAACCGAAGGGCGTTTACCCGATGCGGTCATTGCTTGTGTCGGCGGCGGCTCTAACGCCATTGGCATGTTTACCGATTTCATTGATGAGCCGAGCGTCAAGCTGATCGGCGTTGAACCCGCAGGTAAGGGCCTTGATAGCGGTGAACATGGCGCGACCTTATGTCGTGGTAGCAAAGGAATTTTGCATGGCGCTTACACCTACATCATGCAAACTGAGCAAGGCCAAATTGAAGAGTCTTACTCAGTATCGGCAGGCTTAGACTACCCCGCAGTGGGGCCTCAGCACGCGCATCTGCATGAAAGCGGCCGCGCCCAATATGTGGGGATCACCGATGATGAGGCGCTCGATGCGTTTAAGGCGCTGGCACGCCATGAGGGCATTATACCGGCACTTGAGTCGAGCCACGCACTGGCCTATGCCCTCCAGTACGCGGAGCAACAAAGTGAAGAGTGTATTATTGTTGTAAACCTCAGCGGCCGAGGTGACAAAGACTTGGCCCATGTGCATCAAGTGCTTGCTGCTAAAGGAGATATATCATGAGTCGTTATGCCACCACCTTCGCCAACCTCGCCGAGCACAATGAAGGCGCGTTTGTGCCCTTTGTGACCTTGGGCGATCCAGGTAAAGCACAAAGTATTGCCATTATTAAAAGCCTGATTGATGGCGGTGCCGATGCATTAGAGTTGGGCATTCCCTACTCCGACCCAATTGCCGATGGCCCGGTGATTCAGGCCGCCAATATTCGCGCCTTAGAGGCGAACATTAGCACCGATGATTGCTTTGACATCATTCGCGAAATTCGTGCCTATAACGCAGATATTCCAATTGGTTTACTACTGTATTCTAACTTGGTATTAGCCCGTGGACCGCAGCAGTTTTACCAACAAGCGAAAGACGCTGGGGTAGACTCAATCTTGGTTGCTGATGTGCCCTTACATGAGTCGAAAATGTTCCGTCAAGCGGCCACTGAAACCGCCATTGAGCCGATTTTTATCGCCACCCCCAATGCCGATGACGACACCCTTCGACAATGCGCCTCTTACGGGCGAGGTTACACCTACTTGC
Source organism: Pseudoalteromonas sp. CO325X (assembly GCF_004208955.1). Taxonomy (NCBI): domain Bacteria; kingdom Pseudomonadati; phylum Pseudomonadota; class Gammaproteobacteria; order Alteromonadales; family Pseudoalteromonadaceae; genus Pseudoalteromonas; species Pseudoalteromonas sp. CO325X. Next base: position 59,786 of record NZ_SGPG01000022.1, on the reverse strand, counting down.
TCTCCCGAGCAGGCGTCACCGGCACTGAAACCAAAGCACAAATGCCGGCAGACTCGATGATTGCCAAGCTAAAAGAATATCATGCTGCCCCCGCGTTGCTTGGCTTTGGTATCAGCACTCCGGATGATGTGAGCCAAGCCTTGAGCAGTGGTGCTGCCGGGGCTATCAGTGGCTCAGCTGTGGTAAAAATTATTGCCGCCAACTTGGACCACCCTGAGGCCATGTGCGAAGAGCTGAAAGTGTTTACTATCGCCATGAAAGAAGCGACCAAGGGTTAGCCTGGCTGTATGTGGTCTTTTAATGCCTTGGCGCATTTAAAGGCCACTTTATTTTGCCCTGCTATTTCTATTTCCTCTCCTGTTTGCGGGTTACGACCGCGTTTCGCCGGGTGATAGCTAAGCGAAAAGTTACCAAACTTAGGTATAAATACCGCATCTCCTTCGTGTAAAGACCGCGTTATCGCCTCAATGAGAGATGTTAACGCTGCCGCAGATTGTTGCTTAGTTAATCCACTGCGCCCATGCATGGCGTCAATTAGTTGCTTTTTATTCACGGTGCTACCTACTGAAAACTCAAAGCCGCGCAGCCTAAAAGGCGACAATGAAAATGTCAATGTCGCTCTGATGCTTGAGCTTGCTCTCAGATACTGGTAAAACGGCTGCTACCTGATGTAATGGACGTCGTGAATGAGTACTTTAATTGAATACATTCCGCTAATTTTATTTTTCGCTGTTTATAAACTCGTTGATATCTACTGGGCAACGGGCGTATTAATCGGCACCAGTGCCCTGCAGCTTGCTTATGGCTATTTCAAAGAGGGCCATATTGCTAAGCGTCATTGGGTGTTTTTCGCTATCGCCCTGGTGTTAGGAACCATGACCATTCTGTTTCGAGATGAGCATTTTATCCAATGGAAGGCCACCTTCATTTATGCGCTGTTAGCGCTGGTGTTATTAGCCGCACGGCTGTTTTTCAAAAAGAACCTAGTGCAAAAGGCACTCACTGGGTTGCTCAAGTCGGTAGAAGAGAAACAAGGCGGTGAACAAGGCCAAGAGATTACGGTACCAGAGCGGATTTGGGAGCAGTTAAACATTTTCTGGGTTATTTTATTTGCCGTTATTGCAGTGCTCAACATTTATGTTGCCTACAATTTCTCGCTCGACTTTTGGGTAAACTTTAAAGTGTTCGGCCTTATCGGCATCACCTTTGTGGCTATTATTGCCACAATTATGCGTCTTTACCCTTACTTTCCTGAAGAAGAGTCATAAAGCTGTCGTACAGCCCTGCTACACTGAGTACATATTGAGTGTAGCAATGGGCTGAAACATTGAATAACGCGCAGTATCGCTGGCTAGAACTGTTCTGTATCTTTATCCTATTACCGGTTGCCGGCTTGCTGATGCGCGAGTATTTGCATAACTGGCTGATCCCTGCGTTAATCACCCTGACCGCCGTATGCTGTTTTATTCTGCTTACCGATCCCCACTTTAAACGCTTTCGCATCACATCCATGGGGCAGTTCTCAGCGGTGCGTAAGCGCATTGCCACGTTTTTCCTCACCGGAGCATTATTCTCGGGTGTGCTCTATGGCATTCTCAATCAGGAAAACTGGTTTAGCTACCCGCTGCAATCACCATTGAGCTGGTTGATGCTACTGATTTTATACCCGCTGCTCTCGGTGTTGCCACAAGAGCTGATTTTTCGCACTTATTTCTTTCACCGCTATAAACCCATCATTCCTAGCAAAACTTGGCGTATTTGGTTAAGTGCAAGCGTATTTTCCTTGGCACACATGGTTTATGGGAATTGGGTTGCGATAGTATTGTCGTTTTGCGGTGGGCTGTTGTTTTCTTATACCTATGCGCACTCTCGCTCCACACTTGTGTGTGTACTAGAACATAGTTTGTGGGGGTTGTGGATGTTTACTTTGGGGCTTGGCAGTTATTTAGATTCGGGGGCTATTTAAACCAGCCCCCGACCGGCAAATTAAAAGCCGAAAATACTGATGGCGAAAAACTTTGTTGCCACAGTATTGATGAAAATCAGCAGCAAAATCCCTGGGATAAAGGTTGATAGTGAGAAATTCACGTACTTTTGCATAAAGCAGCCTTCGTAACTAGCGCAGCCTTGCGAAAGTTCATCATTCAAACGCGCCTTCTTCCAACGATACATAACAAACAAACACACCATCAAGCCGTTAAGAGGTAAAATGGTGTCATAAAACACGTCATAAACCACATCAAAGAAGCTCTTATCATCACCACCGTAGTGGGTGAACTGAGTCAACCAGTCGACCATGCCAAATGATACGGTACAGCCAATGGTGAGTAAGCCGATAGCGCCAGCTAGAACTAACAATGCTTTTTTGCGGCTGTAGCCCTTTTCCTCAATAAGCGTTGCTGTGGGCACCTCGACAATCGACACCAACGACGTAATGGCAGCGAAAAATACCAACAAGAAAAATACAAACGCCACCATAGAGGCGCCCATATAACCAATATCAGTTTGCAGTGCCAAAAGAATTTTCGGTAAATAAACAAATATCATCGACACCGACGACTCTGAGAGTTGGCTTGGGTCAGTATCCGGATTAAAGCTAAAAATAGCTGGCAACACCATTAAGCCAGCGGTAAAAGCCACCAGTGAATCGGTGATGGCGACCATCTTTGCGCCACCGACAATATCATCCTTCTTCGAGATGTAGGACGCGTAGGTCATCAAAATCCCCATCCCTAACGACAGCGAGAAAAACGCTTGTGATAAGGCGCCATTGAGCACGCTTGCATTCATTTTTGAGAAATCCGGGACAACATAGTAGCGCACACCCGCCATGGCATTATCCAAGGTCAACACATAGGCAACCAAACCTATGAGCAGCACAAAAAGGGCTGGCATTAAAAACTTCGCAGCCTTTTCAATGCCCTCTTTGACGCCACCGACGAGGATTAAGTTAACCACAATGGCGACCACCACCATGTAGCCAAAAATACTGTATTCATTAATGAAGCGGCCAAAGTTACCGGGGTCGGCAAGCGCATCGAGGTTGCCCATGGCTGTTTGTGCCAGATAACCGAAAATCCACACCGTAATAACCATGTAAAACACTGCAATCATAAACGGCGTCAGTACCGCAAGAATCCCTGCACCGCGCCAGCGTGGTGAATTATCCGACAGTGTTTTGTATGCACCATAAGGGTCTTTTTGCGCTTTTCGGCCCATGGCCATTTCCGCCATCATGACCGGCAAACAAATAAACGCCACAAACAGTGCATAAACTAAAAGAAAGGCACCACCGCCGTTTTTGGTGGCGGAAACAGGAAACCCAACGAGGTTGCCAATACCTACCGCAGAGCCTGCAGCAGCAAGAATAAAGCCCAAGCGAGAGCTAAAATGTTCACGTTTTTCGCTCATAGAAAAACCTTGTTATTGTTTTAACCCGACTCTACCAGTGTTAAACAAAGCTTTTCAAGCTTTAACGACTGCTGGTGAGCGCGGTCCCATTTAAACAACGATATTAATTTACAACGCCTATCATTGCTGGCTATCATAAATGTAATCGATACCAAGTACTTGGTTATTATTATGTTGTACATGATTTATTCCACCGATGTGGAAAATTCGCTCGAGCAGCGTCTTAAGGCGCGTCCAGCACATCTTGCACGCTTGCAAGAATTACAGCACCAAGGGCGCCTACACCTTGCCGGACCACTTCCAGCGACGGACAGTAACGACCCGGGTGGAGCTGGCTTTACGGGCTCATTAGTGGTGGCTGAATTTGCATCCTTGGAAGATGCACGGGAATGGGCGGCTGATGACCCCTATATCGCCGCTGGTGTATATGAAAACTCAGTAGTCAAGCCCTTCAAAAAGGTGCTTCCGGCGTAATTCAGTAAAGGTTAATTGATTTTTTGTATGCTTGCGACATTGCCGCTGCAAGTGCAGTGTATGTTGCGCAACGAAAGATCAATTGGGAGTTCTTTGAACCATGCTTAAATATATAGCCGCTATATTTACTGCTTTTGTTTTAGCCACGTCAGTGGCCCAGGCAGGCTCAACGCCCCCCAAAGACATTGATAAAAAGCAGGCAGTGGCAATTGCCAAAGAAGCCGAAAACGGTAAAGTGTTAAAGATATCTGAACAAAGGGAAAAGTTTGTTGTTCGTATATTAAAGCCCAAGGGCCGTGTGGTTGACGTCAGCGTCTCAAAACGCACCGGGCAGGTAGAGAAGGAAAATAATTAATGCGCATACTAGTAATTGAAGACGACTTACATTTGGCAGATAACCTGCGTAGTGCCCTAGAAAAAGAGCGCTACAGCGTTGATTTGTGCAATGATGGAGAAGCGGGCCTTTTCCATATTTGTGAATACCCACTGGATATGGCGGTGGTTGATTTAGGCTTACCAAAAATTGATGGTATTGAGCTTATCAGACAAGCCCGTAAAAATGGCGTCGACATCCCTATCTTAATTTTGACTGCGCGCGATCGCTGGCAGGATAAGGTCGAAGGCCTCGATGCCGGTGCCGACGATTACCTTACCAAGCCCTTTCATGTGGAAGAGTTAATCGCTCGTTGTAACGCATTAATTCGTCGCAGTGCGGGTCAGGCTAACCCTGAAATTGAAAACGGCCCAATCCGTATTCATACGCGCTCGCAGCAGGTATGGGTAGAAGAGCGCGAGCTCAACCTAACCGCTTACGAATATAAAGTGTTGGAATATCTGATGGTGAATCCACAAAAAGTGATTTCTAAATCGGAATTGACCGAGCACATTTACGACCAAGACTTTGATCTCGACTCTAACGTGATAGAAGTATTTGTTCTGCGTCTGCGCAAGAAACTGGACCCAGAAGGCACCCTGAACCCCGTTGAGACCCTACGTGGGCGAGGATACAGGCTGCGCACCCAGTGGTAGGAAATCAAGTTTCACTGAAAATAAGACAAGGATTTATCCTTGTCTTTTTGTTGATCGTAGCCATGCCTATTTTATTTGCTTCGATTGGCAACGCGTATCGTGCCTCATTAGTGGAGGCCACTGAAAAAACCCTGGAAGCGCATTTATACTCATTAATATCTGAAGTTGAATACAGTGAACGTGGTGTAGAAATGCCACGCAGTATTCTTGCCCCCGAGCTGAACCGCGTCACATCAGACACCTATGCCATGATTTATAATGGCAACGAGCGAGTCTGGCAAAGCGAGTCCGCCTTAAATATTGATTACAAACCGGACTTAGTGATCACCGAAACCGGTAAAGCGGATTTTCGCCTCGTGACCGTCAATGGTCGCAAATACTGGCAACTGTCACTCACTGGGATCCTCGCGAATCTCGACCAAACCATTGAAGCCCGCTTCATTGTAGTTAAAAGTAACGATGGTTTATTAAGGCTGATGGAAGGGTTTAAGGAGACATCAATAAACTGGATGTTAATTATGGGTGTGGTGATCACCGTGTTGATGATCATCGGCTTCATCTGGAACTCTCGTCCATTACACCGCTTAGATAAAGAGATAAAAGCCATTGAATCGGGCGAAGGCACGCGTATCAAAGGCAACTACCCCGTTGAGCTGCAAAATATAAAAGCCGATTTGAACCTATTGTTGGAATCGCAACAGCGGCAAAAAGAGCGTTATCGCGCGTCTTTAAGTGACCTTGCCCACGCCCTGAAAACCCCCTTGGCTGTACTTAAGTCAAGCCCGATGGCCAGCGATGACGATGCCCAAGAGCAGTTGGACCGCATCAATGTGATGATCGAACACCAATTAAAGCGCGCAGCCACGGGTGCGTCCGATACATGGAAAAAACAAACACATATTAAGCCGGTAGCAGATTCTATCTTCAATGCCATGAGTAAAGTGTATCGTGATAAAGACATCGAATTCAGTGTCGATGTGAGCGACAAACACTTTTTCTTGGGCGATAAAACCGATTTAATGGAACTGCTTGGCAACCTCATTGATAACGCCTGTAAAGCCTGTGTCTCGCAGGTGAGTTTAAAGGTCGAGCAACGTAAGAAGCGTCTTAAACTGATGATTGAAGACGATGGTCCTGGCGTGCCTGAGGAGAAGCGTGAGTTGCTGTTGCAACGTGGTACCCGCCTTGATAGCTATGAAAGCGGACACGGTGTGGGGATGGCCATTGTCGCTGATCTCGTAAACGGCTATCATGGTATTTTAAGCATCGACGACAGCCCCTTGGGCGGCGCTCGCTTTATGCTTGAGTTTGATTACCAAGAGATAACCTAACGTCATTATGAAACGTCACTTTTTTGTGTTAACCATTGGCCTCGGCGCCTGCTTGTTCAATACTGTTGATGCCAATGAAATTGCGCAATGCGCGCCGGTAGGCGAAACACCCGATAGTCGTCGTGACTATATCCAATGTCTTGACCGCCAGTTAGATCTTCTGCGCCGAGATTTGACTGCGTGGCAGAATAAGCGTCAGCTGCAGCTCGAAAACTTCGCTAAGCAATCGGGGATCACTCAGCCATTGGATATTTATTTACGCTCGCAGCAGAGCTTTGACAGCTATCTTGAAGACAGCTGTCGGTGGCGTTATCTGCGTGTGATGCCCGACGCTGCGGCTGCGGCGATGGCGTATAAGCATTGTGAGTTACGGCTTATTGAGCAGCGCATCGACAGTTATCGCGTACCACTGGATTAGCCTTGGTCACTTTGCTTAGCGTCGTCTACGTCGGCGCCAAGTAAGGTGGCAAGCCAGCGCCCTTCTTCGCTCTCTTCTAGGGCTATTTTCACCACCATAGTCAAAGGCACAGACAGCAGCATACCCACCGTGCCCAATAACCAGCCCCAAAAGATTAACGATAAAAACACGACTAAGGTCGACAAACCTAAGCCCCGACCCATAAATTTAGGCTCTACCACGTTGCCCATCACCGCATTGATGACTAAGTATCCCATGCCCACAAAAGCCGCAGTCAATGGGCTTTGCGTGATCAAAGCCAGCAATACCGGCGGCACAGCGGCGATAATAGAGCCGATATTGGGGATGTAGTTAAACATAAAGGCAACCACGCCCCACAAAATAAAGTAGTCGACGTCCAGCGCCCACAATAACATGGTCGCTAAAAAGCCTGTCGCTAAGCTAACTAAGGTTTTAATCGCCAAATACGAGTTAATGGACTCAAGAAAACGGTCGATTTGCGCCATTTTCATATCTGGGTCATCTAACGCTAAGTGAATTTTGCGACTAATACTGGGGCCTTCAAATAACATAAACACCACGGTAATGATGATTAAAAACAGGTTAGCCATCACCCCGCCTAGCCCAGTTAACATGTTGGTGGCTACATCAACCATCTTCCCAGGGTCAAACATTGAGATCAGTTGCTCTTTATTTAAGAAAATATTGTATTGCGCTAACGTGTTTACCGCCCAAACAAACTCTTTCTTTAATTGCTCTTTATACTGCGGCAGGTTTTGCGAGAAATCATTCACCGACTGCCCTACCAAGCCGCCAATACTCAAAAGAACGGCGACCACCAGCAATATAACAATGCTCACCGCCACGCCTTTGGGAATTCGGTAGCGACCTAAAGTATCAATCAAAGGGTTGCAGATGATGGCAATGAATACCGATAGAATAAAGGGCACCACCAAGGCGCTTGCGGTTTTCACCCCTGCCAAAACCACCACCAAGGCGGCCATAACTAGGAGGCTTTTACTCGCTCCAGTGAAGCTGGGCACAGTTCGTTTCCTTAAAGCAGACAAGTGATGCTAGTTTAGGTGAGATACGTTTGAAAATAAACCATTGATTGGCCATAGGAAATGATCTTAAATTCGCCAGTTTCGTAGTATTTGAACTAAACTAGAAACAAAGTGAATTAGCAACACGATGGCACCCATGCATATCTTGATCACCGGAGCCACAGGGCTCATAGGTAGCGAACTTTACAAGCATTTACTTAACCACCATAGGGTTACGGTACTCACTCGCTCCCCCTCACGGGCGTACATAAAGTTGGGTCATCGTATTGAAGCCATCCAGAATTTGGATGAGGTTGATTTTAATAATGTCGATATCGTGATCAATCTCGCCGGTGAGCCCATCGTTAATAAGCGTTGGAGCGAGCAACAAAAAAAGCGTATCTACGACTCCCGACTCAATACCACCGACGCTATCGTGGCGAAGATAAATGCCGCAGACAACAAACCGAAGGCGTTAATATCAGGCAGCGCCATTGGCTATTACGGCCGCCAAGGAGATGTGGAGATCACCGAAGACTTCAGCCACTGCTATGATGAATTTAGCCATCAGCTTTGTCGCGACTGGGAGGCAGCCGCAAACAAAGCACAAACCCGTGTGTGCTTGCTGCGTACCGGTATTGTGCTAAGTGCCCAAGGCGGTGCCCTAGGAAAAATGCTCCCCGCATTTCGCTTTGGCCTCGGTGGCCCCATAGGAAATGGCCAACAATACATGTCCTGGATCCACCTTGATGACATGGTGCAGCTAATTATGTACCTAATAAAATACGATCATATTAGCGGCGCCATCAACGCCACCGCGCCTAAGCCCGTCAATAATGAGGAGTTCTCTAAAACGCTCGCTGAAGTACTGCGCCGCCCCGCCATCGTGCGCATGCCGGCCTTTGCATTACGGCTGATGATGGGAGAAATGGCCGATTTATTGCTCTATGGACAAAATGTTCAACCCCAGCGGCTAATAGACGAGGGCTTTCGCTTTCGCCACCCCGAACTCAAACCTGCCCTGGCTCAACTCCTTAACCGCAATTAAAAAAGCCGCTTGTTAAAGCGGCCTTTTCGTCTAAATCAGTTTGCGTAGCAAACCACTGGTGTTCTTATTGAGTGTTCGCGCTATCATAGTGTATCCCAACAGTGCCACAAACAAAGCTCCAGCTACGGGCCCGATGAACCATATATCAGGGTGGAACTTTCCAGGTAGCTCAAATAACTGTCTCTGCACAATGAATAGCGCCACATCGCTCACTAAGGCAGCGACTACGCCAGCTATTAATCCCAATAGTAAGAATTCATACAAGGTGGCTCCTCGGATCAACTTTCCGCGCGCTCCCAAGGTGCGTAAAATAACAACCTCTTGCATCCGCTCACCCAAGCTCGCCTGGACTTGCGAAATTAATACCAAGGCACCACAGACCACCACGATTGCCAGCACAAACCCAATGGCTAACGACACCTGCTCGATGGTTGAGCGAATTTGTTCGACAAAGTTGTCGACATCGATAGCCGTAATGGTGGGATACTGCCGCAATAGCTGAGTAAAGGCTTTATTTTCGCCCTCATCAATGCGAGCTGCCGCAATATAGGTTGCCGGAAATTCAGCGAGCAAGTCTGGGCTTAGGATCATAAAGAAGTTTGGTTTTAAGGTGGACCAATTCACTTCACGAAAGCTGGTAACCTCAGCATCAAAGCTTTGCGAACCAATTAAAAAGGTGATGGTATCGCCCAGTTGAATCTCCAACCTCTCAGCCATTGACTGCTCAATGGAGACTTCCCCTTGGCTTTGCTCTGTAAACCACTGCCCTTTGGTTAGGGTGTTATGGCTTGGCATATCGCGAACCCACGTCAAGTTCAGCTCACGACCCACACCGGAGCGTGCTTCTTCATCTTTTTTCTCGTTATCCTCTAATGACACTTCTCGCGCGACTTTTTCGCCATTGACGGCATTGACGCGCCCACGAATGGTCGGGTAAAAGCGCGACACCTCAATGTTGTTAGCCGCGAGATAATCGGCAACGGGCTGCTTCTCTTGCTCGCTAATATTAACAAGAAACGCATTAGGCGCATCCGCTGGTAATTGCGATTGCCAGTCATTGATCATGTCATTTTTAAGCACAATGAGAAACAGTAGCAGCTTAATCGCCAGCGCAAAGCTAATTAATTGCACGGCATTGGCATTAGCCCGCTTTTGAATTGAAGCCAGCGCTAAAGACCAACTGTTACCGGGGCTGAGTCCGAGCTTTCGCCCTGTGCCAAAAATCACTTTTGAGGCGACAAACAGCACCACTACAACAAGGGCCGATGAGGCGAATAAGATCAGGGTAATTTTGATTTTACCGCTGAATAACCACATTAGTCCAAAAACCGTTAACGCCGAGAGCGCGAGGTGGATTTTGCTCACCACCAACCTATCACCGAGGTTTCGACGCAACACCCGTAACGGCGGAATATCAAATAAATCGAGCAGCGGTTTAATGGAGAACATCACCGCGCACACAACCCCGATGAATACCGCACTTAACCATGGGCGCAGCGACGCTGGCGGAAGGCTAATATCCATGCTTTTAGCCATGTAGTCGGCGGCCACGTGCTGCAGCGAATATCCCACAGCAAGGCCAATAAGCAGTGAAAAACCACACACCAGTGACAAGTGCAGCAGATAAATGGCGCGTATTTGTGCACGAGCCCCGCCTAGAGTTTTCATCATTGCCACTGGGTCGTATTGGCGCTCGCAATAACGCTTCGCTGATACCGCAATGGCCACTGCCGCGAGAATAATGCCCAACAGGCCTGCCAACAGTAAAAAGCGCTCCGACCGCTCTAGCGAATTAGCTATGGGCGACTGCCTGTCTTTCACCCCATACCAACGTTGGTTCTCGGCCAGTTGAGGTTTTAGCCATTGATAGAACGCTTCGACATCGTCACCGTCGCCAGCATAGAGTTGACGGTAAAACACCCGACTCCCCGGTTGGATCACCTCAGTTTTGGCGATATCAGCTTCATTAAGCAACACCCGGCGACTGCCAGAGAAAATATTGAACGGCGCATCCGGTTCTTCGCTCAAAATATGGCTAACGGTAAAGGTGGCAGCACCTAACTCAACCTCATCGCCCACTTGCAGGTCCAATGAATACATCACCGTTTCATTGAGCCAAACGTTGCCCTCTTTGGGGCCGCCCTCGGCCACTTGCTCTTGGGCGTCAAAATCGCTTTTAATGAGTAGCTCACCTTTAAGAGGATAGGCCGATGACGCTGCTTTTATTGCCGCCAGTTGCATGCGGTCATTGGCAAAGAGCATGGTATCGAAAAACGTGAGCTGCGCCGTTTTCAAGCCCATTTTCTGTGCTTGCTGGCGGTATTCATCTGGCAACGCATGGTTACTGGCCAGCGCTCTATCGGCGGCGATAAAAGCGTTGGATTTTTGCAAAATGGCTTGACCAATACGGTCAGTTACCGAGGACAAGGTCAACACCGTCATCACTGCCAACGCAATGGCTGCACATATCACCGTGAGCTCGCCTCGGCGCAACTCTCTCAAAAACAGTCTAAATGCCAATTTAGCCCACATTTACCTGCTCCTTCGGCTCACTCAACTCGGTTAGACTGCCGCCTTCGATGTGCAAAATACGGTCGCATCGCTGTGCCAGTGCTTCATCATGTGTAACCAGCACCAGCGTGGTGCCTTGCTGTTGGTTAAGCTCAAACAACAGCTCTTCAATCATTTTACCGTTTTTACTGTCTAAGTTTGCTGAAGGCTCATCAGCAAACAGAATTTGCGGCGTGCCAATAAAGGCACGAGCGATAGCAACTCGCTGCTGCTCACCACCCGAAAGCTGCGAAGGGTAATGCTCAACGCGATGACTCAAACCGACCTTCTCCAACAGCGCTAGCGCCTGCTCTTTAGCATCATTTTGGTTAGCAAGCTCAGCTGGCAGCATCACATTCTCAAGTGCACTGAGGCTTTGCACCAGCATAAAGGATTGGAATACAAATCCGACTTTTTGCGCACGCAAGGCCGCGCGCCCTTCTTCGTCCAGTTGCTCCAAGGGATCACCATCTAAGGTAATGCTTCCCGAGCTTGCCACATCAAGCCCTGCTAACAAGCTCAACAATGTGGACTTGCCCGAGCCCGAGGCGCCAACAATGGCCACCGACTCGCCCGGCTTGACATTAAAGGTAATGTCGCTGAGGATCGTTAAATCGCCGTCAAGCGTATTAACGGACTTAGTTAATTCTTTGACTTGAATAATATTTAATTGAGATAACGCTGACATATGAGTGCTTCAATCCTACGTGTTTTTATCGTCTTACTGCTTGTCACTAAACCATTATTCGCTTGGGCTGACAATCAGATACTTGTCCTAGGTGACAGCTTAAGCGCAGCCTATGGGTTAAAACAACACCAAGGCTGGGTGCAATTGTTACAAGATACGTACGAACAACAAAATACGCCCACTACCCTGATTAATGCCAGTATAAGCGGTGAAACCACAGGGGGAGCCCTGCGCCGCCTTGATGCGATTCTTAAAGAGCACACCCCTACCCATGTGCTCATTGAGCTTGGCGGCAACGACGGCTTACGTGGTTTTCCCGTCACTAAAATGAAAGCCAACCTGCATGCACTAATAGATAAAAGCCAAGAGGCCGGTGCTGAAGTAGCGTTAATGCAAATTCGTATTCCACCCAATTATGGCCGCCGTTATACCGAGTTGTTCGAGCAAAGCTTTGTTGATGTGGCCAAGGAAAAGCAAGTGACCTTAATGCCCTTCTTTGTAGAGCAAGTGGCGACCAACGGTGAATTAATGCAAAACGATAACATTCACCCTAATGCTGAGGCGCAGCCGATCCTACGGGATATTATGAAAACACAAATCAGTAACTGGCTGACCAAGTAGCCCCTGAGACACCAAAATAACTCAACAAAAGCGCTGAAAATTAGCGCTTTTTTCTTTTTTGCAATTAAATCGGCGAATATGAATATTTTATAAGCAAACGAAACAACCGACGCTTGCATTTACAAAATATTTCCGTACTATTGCAAGCCAAGTCGGCATATAGCGCAGCCTGGTAGCGCACTGTCATGGGGTGTCAGGGGTCGCAGGTTCAAATCCTGCTATGCCGACCATTCTTCTCCCCCTAGAATCAATTTTTTAGCATATCCTGTATAACTCATCTCGAAATTTCTGTAGTAATTCAGTAGTTAAACACTGCTTTTATTTTTCTCTAAGCGCTCTTTGCTATCACATTCTAGCTACTACTTCGCTCCCTAACAGTACACCATCCACCAGCCAGTTATTCTAAATTCCTTATGGGATCCTGGGCCCAGAAACAATATAAACCGCCTAATCCCAGTACCTGTTCACCAGTTTTCACTTAGTCTAAGGGCTAACAGACTATTCGTTGGGTATGTGTGTTGAGCTGGAGATAGCAGGTATATAGCCGAACTCGTAAAATTGACTATACCAATAGTTAAAATTGGCACATAGCAGCACTGATGATAAGTTTGATCTAATCGGTTGTGAGCTGACGTTAGTTCACACAAGCCCGCTTTGTACGTGGCTATGTTCATCATTTCTATGATAAAGGCCTTTATGCTGTCACTTCGTCAATATGTAAAAAGAACAAATGGCGTGCCCATGGGGGCAACGCACTCATTGAGGAATATGCTTTATCGCGCCTTTGGAGCAGGCTCGTTCGCGACCTTTTGGCACTACTGGAACCCCATCTGGGGCTATTACTTGTCGCGTTATATTATGCGCCCTCTTAATATCTACTTACCTAAGGCGTTAGCTGTGTGGATTACGTTTTTGTTCAGTGGTGCGCTGCATGATTTAGCGGTCTCCCTGATCAAATGGCAGCTAATTGTGTTTTTCACTCCATGGTTTGGCTTGATGGGTGCACTGGCATTAGTATCAACCCCCAAGAAACTCTCCTATACAGCCGCCCCTTGGTTGGTTCGAGCAACGACCAATGCTCTTTTGCTAGGCGTATCGCTCATGGTTACTTTTGCTCTGGAAAACCTACTCGCTCACCATTGGGCAGTCTAACGTCGAATTATCTTGAGCCTAGGGCCTCTCTAATCACCTTTCGCCGAGTGGCGCTTATCCTGCCAATACTGGTATAGGTTATAGGTAATGCCCAAAAAGCAAATGGCGCTAATGAGCCCTGCAGGGCCAAACACCAGTAGTAAATTTGCTTGATAGCCAACGACCGCCAATACGGCGCAGATGCCGCCGATGATCAACTCTATGATGAGTGTTTCCCAATCGGTACTAAAAGTGCGATTGATCGTTTTTGCTGCGTAATGATTTACTTTAAAACCCATTCGTTCTTCCTTGCAATAATGTCATTCCCTTGGCCCTATTACAGCAAAATTCGCAGCTAAAGCCTACCGTGTCTTACCATTGAAGTTAGCCAAAATATCGCTAACGTTGACTTTCGCCTGCAACTTGGCCGCAATTAAGAATAGTCCAGCGAGTTTGCGGTGAATAAACAGTGCATCCACCGGGGGGCTATGCCATTGCTGTTCGCGACTGCTCATTGCCAAGCCTTTTTGCTTGATTCTCGCAGCCAAGTCACTGTTGGCAAAGTCGTACTCACCGCCTACCGTTAGCGGTTCACAGGCCAAAGCAAAAATATCGAGCACGTTATGCTCGTAGGCCTTATCCACATCATCACTAAAATAACCGATATCACGGGCCGCTTGCGCCATGACACCGCGCTCGCCTGTTATGGCGCCCTGAATAAGCTGCCAATATCCCCGGCTAATGGGCTCACTAATGACGCGGGTCGCACCAAAATCGAGCAGTACAATACGACCGGTGTCGCGCTGATACAGGTAATTAGCAAAGTTGGGATCGGTTTGCATTAAGCGAAAGTCAAAGAGCTCATGCATAAACAGGGTAAGTAGATGTATCACTAAACGATTGCGCTCTTCTTGCGTACAGCTAAGCGCCTGCTCAATAGCCTCGCCCTCAACGAATTCCATGGCTAAAATCTGCGTAGTGCACAACTCGCTCTGCGCTTTTGGCACCACAAAGTGTGAACTTGGCCCCAGCTTTTCTTGGTACTGGCTCATGTAATGCGCCTCTAAGGTGTAGTCCGCTTCATTAAGCAGCTGAGCTTTCGCCTCGGCAATTAGCTCGTCAATGTCCAACCCATTTGGCAGTAAACCAGTGAGCTTAAGCAGCCTCACGACATTATCCACATCGCTTTCAATGCTTTTGGCGACCCCAGGGTATTGCACTTTCACGGCTAACTTTGTGCCGCTATCAGTGTATGCACGGTGTACCTGTCCGATGGATGCCGCAGCGAAAGGACGCAGCTCAAAATTAGCCAAACCGTCTAGCCAATGAGCTCCCCATTGCTGCTTTAGGGTTTGGGTCAGCTGCTTATGTGGCATGGGTGTGGCTTTATTACGCAACCGCGACAACAGTGCACTGAGCTCTGGGCTTAATAGCTCGCCGGCGTCCATCGACAATAACTGACCGAGTTTCATCGCCGCACCACGCAAATGTGCTAACTGCTGCGCCAATTGCTCAATATTTTTACTGTTTAACACTAACTCTTTGGTGCTTTTATTTTGCCCCGTGACCATGGATTTTAAGCCGCCATAGGCAACATTGCTGGCCACTCGCCCAGCCAATGCACCAAACCGTAAGGCCCGGGAAAACTTGGAAGTGGGAACTGCTTTATCTTTACTCATTTGCGCGTTAATTGTGATTCTAAAACTGTGGCTTAGTACGAAAAAAGCCGAAAAAACGATCGAGCATCCCGTATGCTTACCACCAAGTTGCATTTGTTTAAATTGCATGCAACGCTTGTAAAAGCCAATAATAACAGGCGCTGGCGCTTGAGTTTCGTAAAAGTGTCGGGTAGATAACACATCGCTAACGTACAGTAGGAGCGGTTCACTTGCTAATTTAAAGGCTCAGTTAGCAAGGAGACCACAACAATGAAAATGAACGTCAATACTACAGAAATTAAAAACCAACGAGATAAACGTTGCCTATCACAAGAGCAGCTTGCCGAAATAGCCGGATTGAGCTTACGCACGGTGCAAAGAATAGAAGCCAAAGGCGTGGCCTCTGGGGAGTCCATTAAAAGCATTGCTGCCGCCCTTGATTTAGATTGCCAGCAATTACTGGCTGTGCAACCGACAACGCGCAATACCCAGGCACCTGTGCCACCATCACAGCCTATACCTTCTCGACCTTTACCTGCATCGCAACACCTGCGAGTAAAATACTTGATTGGGCTGCTGGCGGTGATTGTCGCAAACTGTTTTGGTTTTTGGGGGATATACTCCGCTTTTCAAAGTGGCAGCATTGACCAACAGACCATGACCCTACTTAAGGATACCGTTGCTATCTCTTTATTAGTATCTATCGCGGTTATTTGTTATCGCGGTTGGCGCAATCAAGTGTTTAAATTCGACTTATAAGTTCATGCCCTGCACTCCTTGCTAACTGATTAAATTAACAAAAAGGAGAGCACCATGTTCAACGACAAATTAGTAATAAAATCTGTAATACTGGCTTTTTTAGCTTATCTGTTGGTTACCGCAATCGCCAGTGCCGTAGCAATCCAAGTTTGGCTGCCCGAAGGAGTGGATATGGCTCAGGCGCAAAGCTTAGCGAGCCGAGATATGAGCTTAACTGCACTGACCTTAACCATTGGCGCTAGCGCATGCATATTGACGGGGATGTTGGTGACCTACATGACTAGAAGCCAAGGTTTACGCAATGCCCTGGCCTTGGCAGTGCTCATCACACTGTATGGTTTGCTAAGCGTATTCACACACCTTGAGCAGCCGCTGATGGTTCATTTTGCCAAATTAGCGCTGCCCACACTTGCAGTAATAACCGGGGCATATTGGGTTATTCAAAGCACCCAAGCCAAGCTGGCAGGCTAGTCCCAAACGCGGGCTGAACATAAGTTTTAGCCCGCGTTATTTTGATTGCCATATTGTCATAAGGTCGCGCTTGATCTATTGTTTTTGACCTCAATGTACATGCTTTGCGTATAGCATTTTTCAACTAACTAAGAAGGATTGCCCAGAGCAACCATGATATTACTTATCGCTTTCGCGGTGCTATCTATCGCCGTGTCGTTTATTTGTTCTGTTCTTGAAGCAGCATTGCTATCCATTACCCCCAGCTTTATCGCCAAGCAAAAGCTTGAACATCCACAGCGCTACACCCAACTCAAGCGCTTAAAAGATCGCATCGACCAACCTTTGGCTGCCATTCTTACCTTAAACACGGTAGCCCACACCGTCGGCGCTGCGGGTGTCGGTGCGCAAGTCACCGTGGTGTTTGGGAATGGTTACTTAGGTATTGCCTCAGCGGTGATGACCATTCTTATTTTATTGCTCTCGGAGATCATCCCGAAAACCCTCGGTGCGCGGTTCTGGCCGCAAATTGCGGTGGCCATGCCTCCACTGCTCAACTTTTTAATATGGGTACTCAAACCATTTATTTGGATATCAGACAGAATCACTCGACTGCTTGGCGGCAGCGCCACTGAGGAAGATTTGCGCGTCGAGTTAAAAGCCTTGGCATCACTGGGAGCAGAAATAAACAGTATTGATGACAGTGAGCACCGCGCTATCGCCAACATTCTTGACCTTCATACCATCAAGGTGCGCGATATTATGACGCCGCGCATTGTATGTGAAACGCTCAAACCCGATGCCCATCTTAGTGAGGTGCGTGAAAAAGTAATCAAGAGCCAATTTTCTCGCTTCCCACTGCTTGATGACGATGAAGCCCCACATGGGGTGTTATTTAAAAGTGATTTAATTGCCACCGGCGACAAAGAATACGCTATTGAGCTGGCGCGTAAGGCTAAAGTGGTTGCCAATAACATCAGCGTGGAACACTTGTTAAGCCAGTTAATTGAGGAGCAGCAACACATGTGCTTGGTGTATGATGAATACGGCTCATGGCAAGGTTTAATCACCTTAGAAGACATCATAGAAACCATTATTGGCCAAGCTATTTTGGATGAAACCGACCAAATTGCTAACATGCGCCGTTTCGCGCGCCGACGCTGGTTGCAGCGCAAGAAGCATGAGCGCCGCTCACAATCAGGGCGTTAATCGGCAGAAACCCGCGATTGAACGACAAACTGTTATCAAATGCACTGAAATAAGGTAAAAAGGCAGCGATTTAACGTATTAAAGGGAAAGTCTATGTCGTACCTTAAACTCAGTGCATTGTCGTTAGCCATGGTTGCAGCCAGCAGCCATGGGGCCGATATCCAATTCCAGAACGAATTAGCAAGTAATGGCACTTTGGTGTTGCTGCAAGAGCAAGACCAAACGCTCAATACCTCAGTATTATCACCACAAGCACAACAACAATTACAAAAAGCACTTAACACCGCCCAGTTTAACGGCGAGTATAATAAGCATGTACAGCTTCTAGCCCCTGTAGACTCAAACTATGAACGCGTCGTTGTCGTCGGCCTTGGCGCTCAGGACGAGCTTGATGCAGCGCGTACCGCCAAACTCGGTGGCAACGTGCATGGCCTGCTTGAGGGCATGAAGGTGACGACGGCAAACATCGATTTTGCCACTATCAATGGGCAGCTATCTAATACCGAATTAGCGGCTCAATTTGCCCATGGCGTTAACCTACGCGACCACAGCTTCGACACTTATAAACAAAGCGATGCAGCAAAGACGACGCTAAGCTATCACTTTGATGTTGCTGATCAAGCGCGCGCTGAGCAGGCATATCAAGCCTTAAGTCATATTGAGCAAGGTGTATTTTTAGCCCGCGATCTCACCTCCGAGGTGCCGAGCGCCTTAACCCCTGTAGAGTTTGCACAAGCAGCGCAGCAATTACGCGAGCTCGGTGTTAAAGTCGAGGTATTGGGGCCTGAGCAGATCAAAGCCCTCGGCATGGGGGCGTTGGAAGGCGTTGGCCGAGGTAGCAAAGACGGTGCTCGACTGGTTGTCGCACATTATCAAGGTAGCGATGACGCACCGATTGCTTTGGTTGGTAAAGGCATTACCTTTGATTCAGGTGGCTATAGCATTAAAACCGGCGCTTCAATCGCGCGGATGAAATCCGACATGGCCGGTGCTGCGGCGGTGCTAGGTACCGTGAAAGCCATGGCGCTGAGCAAAGCCGATGTTAATGTCGTTGCCGTAATGGGCATGGCCGCCAACATGGTGTCTGAAACCGCCATAGCGCCGGGAGACATCCTGCGCACCGCTGAAGGCTTAAGTGTCGAGGTACTCAATACCGATGCCGAGGGCCGGTTAGTGCTCAGCGATGCCATGTGGTATGCGCGCAGCCAGTTTAAGCCGCAGATTATGGTGGATGTAGCCACACTCACTGGCTCAAAAGTACGCGCCGTAGGCAATCGCTATAGCGCAATTTTCTCTGATGACGAGCAATTAGTCAGCGAATTAACGGCAGCAGGCAAAGCGGTGAACGAGCAAGTATGGCGCTTACCTTTAGGCTATAAAGACAAGTTAAAGTCAGACATTGCTGATATTCAAAACATCGGCTCAGGAGGCCCGGGAGCAACCACGGCGGCTTCATTCTTACAACACTTTGCTGGAGACACTCGCTGGGTTCACCTCGATATTGCCGGTAATGCGTTAGCGAGCAAGGCTGACGGTGAAGTGAATGTAGGCGGCACCGGCTACGGGGTCAGGCTACTAAGCGAATGGTTACTCAAAACCAAATAAGGTGCACTGATAGCGCACTATGAGTCAGTTATGGGCAGGGGTTACCTGCCCTTTTTTGTTGTCTTGCCAAGGAAATATATCAAGACGTTATGGGTGATGGTGAGTTAGAAAAACCCTAAGGCATTATCACTGTAGCTAACCAGTAGGTTTTTGGTTTGCTGATAGTGCTCAAGCATCATCTTATGCGTTTCGCGGCCAACGCCCGATTTTTTATAACCGCCAAACGCGGCATGGGCAGGATAATGATGATAACAATTGGTCCACACCCGACCCGCCTCAATGGCTCGACCAACCCGATAGGCACGATTCATATCCCGCGTCCAAAGCCCTGCACCCAACCCAAACTCGGTATCGTTGGCAATGGCAATCGCTTCTTGTTCGTCCTTAAAGGTAGTGACACTGACCACAGGACCAAAGATTTCCTCGCGGAACACCCGCATTTGATTATGCCCTTTGAGTAAAGTCGGCTGAATATAAAAACCATTATTAAGCTCATTGTCGAAGCGTTCGGCGTCACCGCCGATAAGCACTTCGGCACCTTCTTCCTTGCCGATGCTAAAGTAACTCATGATTTTATCGAATTGCTGTTGGGAGGCTTGAGCGCCAACCATGGTGTCGGTATCGAGCGGATTACCGCGTTTAATTTGCTTGGTGCGGGCAATTACCCGGGCGATAAATTCGTCGTACATACTCTCTTGTACTAATAACCGCGATGGACAAGTACACACTTCTCCTTGATTGAAAAAGGCCAGCACGGCGCCTTCAACGCACTTATCAATAAATTCATCACTTTGATTCAATACATCGGCAAAATAGACATTGGGAGATTTACCGCCTAATTCCACCGTGGAGGGAATGATATTCTCGGCGGCACACTTAAGAATATGCGCTCCCACCGGGGTCGAGCCAGTAAAGGCAATTTTTGCAATGCGCGTGCTGCTGGCCAATGCCTGACCCGCTTCGGCGCCATAGCCATTGACCACATTAAGCACCCCCGCAGGCAAAATATCGCCAATGAGTTCGATAAATTTCAAAATGGATACTGGGGTTTGCTCCGCCGGTTTGAGCACCACACTGTTCCCTGCCGCCAGTGCCGGTGCTAGTTTCCACGCCGCCATCAACAACGGAAAATTCCAGGGAATAATTTGCCCAACCACCCCTAAAGGCTCGTAAAAATGGTAGGCCACGGTGTGCTCATCTAAATCACCAATGCTGCCCTCTTGAGCGCGAATACAGCCGGCGAAATACCGAAAGTGATCGGCCACCAGGGGAATATCGGCATTCAGCGTCTCGCGCACCGCTTTACCGTTATCCCAGGTTTCAGCAACGGCCAGCTGCTCGCTGTGCTCTTGCACCCGCTGAGCAATCGCCAGCAATAAGTTGCTGCGCTCTGTCACCGATGTTTTGCCCCATGATTGCTGCGCTTGGTGCGCCGCATCCAAGGCCAGTTCAATGTCTTTTGCACACGATTGCGGGATTTTACAAATAACCTCCCCAGTCACCGGTGTGGTGTTATCAAAATACCGACCTTGCACCGGGCTTACCCATTGACCACCAATGTAGTTCTCATATTGCGGCTTAAAATCAACCACCGCACCGGGAGTATTAGGATTTGCGTATATCATCGTTGTTGTCCTTGTTGTTGCATCACTGCAAAACTACACAACTTTGCCCGTGAAGCGGTTGTCTTTACATCCAAAGCGCTTGACTAAATGTCCATTTTTTAGCCATGCTAGAGCAAGCACAAAGCAAAGGAATTAAACATGTTATATGGCAACCCCAGCGCTTTCGACAGCGTCCACACTCTTATTGACCATCGCAGTGTCGTGAATGCGCCTGGCATTCAATTGTGCATGTATGAAACCTTTGAGCGCTGTGAACAAGTCCCCTTTCGCACCGATGAGTTGATGTTTTGTGCCATGGTCGAGGGTAAAAAGGTAATGCATCACCAAAGCTTACAGCAGGCGCGGGATTTCACCCCAGGGCAAAGCTTTGTTATCGCCGCCGATGAGCAGGTGCACATCGACTTTCCATTAGCGACCCTAGAGCGTCCAACCCGTTGCCTGACCCTTGAAGTCGACGCCGAGCGCATCGCCAATGTAGCCGAGCAAATGTCATTAAGCGCCCAGTGCAGCTATCAGGATCAGCAACCTGCGACTCTGCAGCTTACCCATAGCACCACCACCGAGGCCATCTACCAGCGCTTGGCCGGGGCATTTACGGAAAATAAAAGCGACAGAGCCTTACTGATTGAGCTGGCAACCACCGAGCTGATTGTGCGGCTACTGCGCGAACAAGATCATCACGCGTTATTGCGCTGCGCTTTACACGACCCGCAGGCAACCGCTCTTCATCAAGTCTTAAGCCACATTGAGCAGCATATTGCCGCCCCACTCGATGTGGATACCCTTGCTCGCCTCGCCTGTATGAGCCGCAGTAAATTCTTTAGTGAGTTTCGCCGCCATTTGGGCATGAGTCCCCATGCTTACATTCTTAAGCGCCGTTTAGAACATGCAGGTTTAATGCTAGTGCGCTCTAAAGCCGTCACCGAAACTTGCTTTGCCTGTGGGTTCAATAGTATTAGTCATTTCAGCCGCAGCTTTAAGCAGTACTACGGACAAGCGCCAAGTGCTTATATTGCACAAAATAACAAGCGCGAAAGGTAAAGGTGGGGAAAACATAGAAAAGCCGAGCGGACGCTCGGCTTGTTTGGCGTTAGATAAGCTTAAAAGTGCCTTTCATTAACGCTGAGTGACCCGGGAACGAGCAGAAAAACATATACTCGCCGTCAGCACTCATATCTTTGGTAGAAAATTCCACCGTGGTTTGCTCACCGCCGCCAATGATGTCGGTAGCAGCAATAATGCGCTCATCACCTGCAGGCAGGTAGTTGTTATCTAAGCCCGCGCCCATACCGGCACTGGCTACAGCCTGCATGTCACCTTTAGTGGTTAGCACCCAGTTATGACCCATTGATTTCTTAGGGATCTTACCTGTGTGCTTAAGCGTGACTTTAACTGTTTCACAGCTTTTAGGGACTTCCATTGATTTTTTATTGAATTGCATTGCGTCGTTACCTTCAATGGTAAATTCGCAATTGGCAAAGGTCATTGACGAAAAGAACAAAGCCGCAATGGCAGTGAGAGATTTAAACATACCTTTCTCCGTAATGTTAATAGCTATCATTAAGATTATTAAATAAAACCCAAAAAAGCAACAGAATTAGCCATAATCGCTTGATAGCAAAGCTTTATTGACTGTTTTTCAGTACGGCAGTTACGGTAGCAGAGATCAGCTCTGGGTACAAAAAAACCGAGCAACCCTCAAGGTGCTCGGTTTAGTTGAGTGTCACGATTGTGGTTCAGGAACGTAAACCCAGCCTGCCATCAGTCGTCGCGCGCTGCGGCTCATACTGACGCTGTGCACGTCACAATCTTGGGATTGCATCGTCACCTTCGCTCCCACCTGCAAAGTCCCTGAGGGGTGTCCGAAGGTCACGCCGTTGCGCGTTTGCCCACCGGCGGCAATATTCACTAAGGTGCCGGGAATCGCGGCGGCAGTAGCAATGGCTACGGCGGCGGTGCCCATCATCGCATGGTGTAATTTGCCCATCGATAAAGCGCGTACTTGCACATCAATGTCATCGCCATTGATTGCTTTACCGCTGGAGGCGGTATAATCGCTCGGCGCTGCGACCATAGCAATTTTCGGTGTATGCTGACGCGCTTGCGCCTCGTCGATATCCTTGATAAGCCCCATTTTTAAGGCGCCATAGGCACGGATACGCTCAAAACGAGCCAGCGCCTCAGGGTCGCCATTAATGTGTTCTTGCAATTCATTACCACGATACCCCAGCGCCTCGGCATTAACGAAAATAGTGGGGATCCCAGCATTGATAAAGCTGGCTTTAAGCTCTCCTTCGCCCGGCACCGCTAGGCTATCGACTACATTCCCCGTTGGTAGCACTGCGCCCTCGCCCACCGGCGAGATAAAATCAATTTTGACCTCTGCGGCAGGAAAAGTAACGCCATCGAGCTCAAAATCACCCAGCTCTTGCACTAACCCGTCTTGCATGGGTACATGGGCAATAATGGTTTTTTCAATATTGGCCTGCCAAATACGCACCTCGGCAATGCCGTTTTCAGGAATTCGGTGGTTATCGACTAGGCCATTATTGATGGCAAACGCGCCCACCGCTGCGGTTAAATTGCCACAGTTACCGCTCCAATCGATGAATGCTTTATCTATGGCCACTTGACCAAACAAATAGTCAACATCGTGCTCGGCTTGCGTGCTTTTTGAGAGGATCACCGTTTTACTGGTGCTGGATGTCGCCCCACCCATGCCATCGGTGTGTTTACCATAGGGGTCGGGACTGCCGATAACACGGAGCAACAAGGCATCACGATAAGGTCCGGGTTGTTGCGCTGGCTCAGGTAAGTCATCGAGTGCGAAAAACACCCCTTTGCTGGTGCCGCCGCGCATGTATGTGGCCGGTATTTTTATTTGTTGTAACATTTATCTACCTCAGTCAAGGTGGGCCGCAGCCCACCTATTTTTGCTAGGTGGTGGCCTCGAGGAAGTCCTTCGCAAAGCGTTGCAATACCCCGCCGGCGCTGTAAATCGACAGCTCTTCTTGGGTATCGAGACGGCATTTGCTGGTGATAGTGAGCTCGTCGCCGTTGGCACGGGTAATACGCACTTCAAGACTGGCTCCCGGTGCTGGCTCACCCACCACACTGTAGGTTTCGCTGCCATCAAGGGCCAAGGTCTTGCGATTTTCACCGGCACTGAACTCCAGCGGCAACACACCCATACCAATCAGGTTGGTACGGTGAATGCGCTCAAAGCCTTCGGCTAAGATCACTTCCACACCCGCTAAGCGTACACCTTTGGCGGCCCAGTCTCGTGATGAGCCCTGACCATAATCAGCACCGGCAACGATAATCAGCGGCTGTTTGCGCTGCATGTAGGTTTCTATTGCTTCCCACATACGCATGACTTCGCCTTGCGGCTCTAAACGCGTCAGTGAGCCCTCTTGCACTTCCCCATCAACCACGGCCATTTCGTTGCGTAGTCTTGGGTTAGCAAAGGTCGCCCGCTGAGCGGTTAGGTGGTCACCACGGTGCGTGGCATAAGAGTTAAAGTCTTCCTCGGGCACCCCCATCGACGCTAAATATTCCCCTGCCGCACTGCTGGCGAGGATGGCGTTTGATGGCGACAGGTGATCGGTGGTGATGTTATCCCCTAATACCGCTAAAGGGCGCAGATCCGTGAGTGTACGCTCTGCTGCCAACGCGCCTTCCCAGTAAGGCGGACGACGAATGTAGGTGCTTTTTTCTCGCCACTGATAGAGCGGGTCGTTTTTCTCGCCATAGTCGACACTTAAATCGAACATCGGCTCATAGACCTGACGGAAATGCTCCGGCTTGACGCTTTTGGCAATCACCGCATCGATTTCTTCATCGCTTGGCCATAGGTCTTTTAAGGTAATGGCATTGCCATCGCTATCGTGACCTAAAATATCCTTTTCAATATCAAAGCGAATGGTACCGGCAATGGCGTAGGCGACCACCAAAGGCGGTGATGCTAAAAACGCTTGCTTAGCGTAGGGATGAATACGACCATCAAAGTTACGATTCCCTGAGAGCACCGCTGTGGCGTACAGATCTCGCTCCACCACTTCTTTTTGAATTTGCGGGTCGAGTGCGCCACTCATACCGTTACAGGATGTACAGGCAAAACCGACCACACCAAAACCTAACTGCTCCAACTCGGGTAGTAGATTGGCTTCTTCAAGATAGAGTTTTACCGCTTTAGAGCCCGGCGCCAGTGAGGTTTTCACCCAAGGCTTACGCATTAAGCCGTGTTTATTGGCATTACGCGCCAACAAGCCGGCGGCTATCACATTACGTGGGTTTGAGGTATTGGTACAACTAGTGATGGCGGCAATGATCACCGCTCCATCGGGCATTAACCCAGGCTGTTGCTCAACTTCTTTGGCTATGCCTCGTGCTTGCAAATCGGCGGTCGCAAGGCGAGCATGAGGGTTTGATGGCCCAGCTAAGTTGCGACCCACGGCACTTAAATCAAAACGCAATACCCGCTCATACTGAGCTTGGGTCATCGCATCTGCCCACAGGCCTGTGTGTTTCGCGTACTGCTCAACTAACTGTACCTGCTCGTCATCACGACCGGTGAGTTTAAGGTAATCAATGGTTTGCTCATCGATATAGAACATTGCCGCCGTGGCACCATATTCTGGTGTCATGTTGGAAATAGTGGCGCGATCGCCCAAAGTAAGGTGGCTTGCGCCCTCGCCGAAAAACTCTAAGTAGCTTGAAACAACACGCTGCTGACGTAAAAACTCGGTTAGCGCCAGAACAATATCGGTTGCGGTAATGCCCGGTTGGGGCTTACCGGTTAGCTCCACACCAACAATATCAGGCAAGCGCATATAAGAAGCTCGCCCGAGCATCACGCTTTCGGCTTCTAGGCCGCCAACGCCCACGGCAATAACGCCTAACGCGTCCACATGCGGGGTATGGCTATCGGTGCCCACTAGGGTATCTGGAAAGGCAACCCCATCACGGGCTTGGATCACCGGCGACATCTTCTCCAGGTTAATCTGGTGCATAATGCCGTTGCCCGGTGGGATCACATCGACGTTTTTGAACGCTGTTTTGGTCCAGTTAATAAAGTGGAAGCGATCTTCGTTGCGGCGGTCTTCAATGGCGCGGTTTTTCTCAAAGGCATCCTCTTCAAACCCTGCATGTTCCACCGCCAGTGAATGGTCAACGATCAGCTGGGTTGGCACCACAGGGTTAACCTTAGCCGGATCGCCGCCTTTCGCGGCGATAGCGTCACGCAAACCGGCTAAATCCACCAGCGCGGTTTGCCCCAAAATATCGTGACACACCACCCGAGCTGGGTACCAAGGAAAATCCAAATCGCGTTTACGGTAAATAAGTTGCTCTAAGCTCGCGGTTAACTGCGCTGGTTCGCAGCGACGCACAAGGTTCTCAGCCAGAACTTTAGAGGTGTAAGGAAGCTTGGCATAAGCCCCCGGCTCAATGGCATCCACCGCCTCTTGGGTATCGTAGTAAATCAGATCCGAGTTGGGCAGCGGCTTACGGTATAAAGAATTCATAATTCGCTCTACATTGCAGAAAAAGGCAGCCCAAGGGCTGCCATAAAGAAACGGTGCTTAGCGCTCGCTCATCGCGGGCACGGGACGAGAATCCGGGCCAGTATATTCGGCGCTTGGACGGATAATACGGTTATTGGCACGCTGCTCTTTAACATGAGCAGTCCAGCCAGTAACGCGACTCATCACGAAAATGGGCGTGAATAGCTTAGTAGGGATGCCCATAAAGTGATACGCCGAAGCATGGAAGAAATCGGCATTACAGAACAGCTTTTTCTCGCGCCACATCACTTCTTCACAGCGCACCGATACGGGGTAAAGCACATCATCGCCCACCTCTTTCGCCAAGCGCTCTGAGTATTTCTTGATGATCACGTTGCGTGGGTCACTCTCACGATAAATGGCGTGGCCAAAGCCCATGATTTTGTCTTTTCGTGCCAGCATGCCCATTAACTCTTGCTCGGCATGTTCGGCGTCTTTAAAGCTTTCAATCATATCCATCGCCGCTTCATTGGCACCGCCATGCAGTGGGCCACGCAATGAGCCAATGGCGCCGGTTACGCATGAATGAATGTCTGACAAGGTTGAAGCACACACACGAGCGGTAAAGGTTGAGGCGTTAAATTCATGCTCAGCATAAAGGATCAACGACACATTCATTACGTCGGCAAACAGTTGTGATGGCGCTTTGTCATGTAACAGATGTAAGAAGTGCGCCCCCACAGTGTCATCATCGGTTTCTACGTCAATACGCACACCGTCATGGGTAAAGCGATACCAATAACAGATAATGCTTGGGAAAATAGCCACCATGCGGTCGATAGCATCATCGGCATTGGCAAAATCAGTTTCGGTTTCTAGGTTACCGAGCATAGAACAGCCGGTACGCATCACGTCCATCGGGTGTGCATCTTTAGGGATGGTCTCTAACACGCTTTTTAGTGCTTGCGGTAGGCCCCGTAGCGACTTTAGTTTGGCTTTGTATTCAACCAGCTGGCCTTGGTTTGGCAACTCGCCGCGCGATAATAAATACGCCACTTCTTCAAATTGCACCTTATCAGCCAGCTCACTGATATCGTAACCACGATAGGTCAGCCCTGAGCCACTTTTACCTACTGTACACAACGCCGTTTCGCCGGCCACTTGTCCGCGCAAGCCTGCGCCACCTAATGCTTTATCTACCATTTTCTTGCTCCTGAATTTTTTCCTGTTGAAACTGTCAATGCGTTACTTGTTTTTGCCTTCGGCAAACAAGGCGTCGAGCTTTTTCTCGTATTCGTGATAGCCCAAATAATCGTATAGATCCATGCGTGTTTGCATCTCATCTAGTACCGCTTTTTGGTCGCCATTTTCAAGAATTGATTTATACACATTCTCCGCCGCTTTATTCATGGCACGGAACGCCGACAGCGGGTAAAGCACCATATCCACGCCCCACTCGCCCAGCTCTTTGCGATTCCAAAGCTCGGTTTTACCAAACTCGGTAATATTGGCGAGAATCGGCACATCAAGGGCCTCAGCAAAGGCGCGATAGTGCTCCTCGGTTTGCACCGCTTCTGCGAATATGCCATCGGCACCGGCGGCCACGTAGGCTTTTGCGCGTTCAATGGCGGCCTCTAGACCTTCTTGAGCAAACGAGTCGGTGCGCGCCATAATGAAAAAGTCAGGGTCAGTGCGCGCATCAACGGCGGCTTTAATGCGATCAACCATCTCGTCAACTGAGACGATTTCTTTATTCGGGCGGTGACCACAGCGCTTTTGCGCCACCTGATCTTCCATATGCACCGCTGCGGCCCCGGCTTTTTCCATATCGCGAATGGTTTTAGCGATATTGAATGCGCCGCCCCAACCGGTATCGATATCAACCAACAGAGGTAAGTCACAGGCCGAAGTAATACGTTGCACATCGGCAATTACGTCGTTCAATGAGGTCATGCCCAAATCGGGCAACCCATAAGAAGCGTTGGCTACGCCACCACCTGAGAGGTAAATTGCCTGATGACCCAGTTGTTTGGCCATAATGGCGCAGTAAGCATTGATGGTGCCCACTACTTGCAACGGCTTGTTTGCCGCCAATGCTTGTCTAAATTTCTTTCCTGCGGACATGGGGTTCTCCTGTTAGATGCGCGGTTACCCTGAGTGGGCCGCGTTAAACTTATTTTCAATATTATTCATGGAGTAGCTGATATGACGTTTCATCAGCAACTCGGCAAGCTCACCATCGCGATTGTCAATGGCATTAATAATGGCAAGGTGTTCGTCGAAGGCTTTGGATACCCGTGGCCCTGTCATTCCCATTTGCACCCGATACATGCGGATCAACTGATATAGGTCGTTGTATAACAAGTTGAATAAATGCTCGTTTTTAGAGCCTTTAATAATGCGATAATGGAAATCCAAGTCACCCGCCTCTTGGTAATAGGATTCACCTTCTTTAACACGTTGCTCGTTAAGGTGTTTATTCAATAAGCCTTTCAGCGAAGCAATTTCTTCATCAGCCATATTCTCGGCGGCGAGGCGACAGGCTAGCCCCTCGAGTGCGGCGCGTACCTGATACACTTCAATTAACCGCTCCGGCGTGAGCGCCACTACACGACAACCGACGTTGGCTTTGCGCTCGACCAGGTTACAGGCCTCCAGGCGATTAAGGGCATCGCGCAGGGTGGCACGTGACACCCCAAAGCGTTTGGCCAGCTCGGGCTCGGATATTTTTGAGCCCTGCTCAATATCGCCCTCGACAATAGCGCGGCGCAGATCAACAAACACTTGATCGGCAGCAGTGGTAATAGGTTGATGTGAATGCAGCTGTTCGCTCACGGCTTTTCTCGAAATTGTCGACAATCTAGGCCTGTACTATGGGATCGATGCCGGTAATTGTCAATAACCTCTACCTTTAATTGTCGACATAAACACAGTTTATAGCGTTATACACACTGTAAACTCGCTTTATTACATAAAAGTGTCGACAGCTTAAAAAGCAAAGCAATGCCAAAGCGGATGCGATAAACTATAGCTCACCGTCACAGCCGCTGTAGTTAAAATCGCGATGGATAAGCATACTTATATTCCCGATGCCTTTTTGGACGACGTTGCGTCCTACCTCCCCGAACACTTGCAATTACAAGACTTCGTTGCTGCCTGCCAGCGCCCGCTGAAACGTGCGGTACGGGTGAATACATTAAAAATGTCGGTGGCAGCATTTCGCGATTATTGCGCCGACAAACAGTGGCACATTACTGCTATTCCATGGTGCCCTGAGGGATTTTGGCTCACTCGCCCGCAAGAGGAAGAACAGGCATTGCCCATTGGCCGCACCGACATTCACTTAAGCGGCTGTATTTATGTGCAAGAGGCCAGCTCCATGTTGCCGCCGATGGCCCTAGCCGATGCCCTTGAAGGCGCTGAAACGGTGCTCGATATGGCAGCGGCACCAGGCAGTAAAACCTCGCAGCTAGTGGCGCTATTAGATAACCAAGGATTGCTGGTGGCCAACGAACTGTCATCATCACGGCTAAAAGCACTCAGTGCCACACTCAAACGAGTGGGCGCTCGCAATGTTGGCTTATCGCACTTTGATGGTGCCGTTTTTGGCGATTATATGCAGGAAAGCTTTGATGCCATTTTGCTCGATGCACCATGCTCCGGTGAAGGCACCGTGCGCAAAGACCCAGACGCATTAAAGAACTGGTCACTGCAATCCAATATTGATATTAGCGACGTGCAAAAAACGCTGATCAAAAGCGCATTTCATGCTTTAAAACCCGGCGGTACACTAGTTTATTCTACCTGTACACTGACCCCGGTAGAAAATCATGCGGTATGCGAGTATTTGCTCGCCCAATTTCCAGGGCTTATCGAGATTGACCCCTTGCATGGGCTGTTCCCTGATGCCAATAAAGCCTGCACTGAGCAAGGCTATTTACATGTGTGGCCACAGCTTTTCGATAGTGAAGGCTTCTTTATCGCCCGCTTTAAAAAATTGGGCAGTCAAAGCAGCTGTACGCCGAAAACCAAGAAAGGTCGCTTCCCTTTTACGGCAATGGAGAAAAAGGCCCAACAGCAACTGCAGCAATATGTGCAGCAACAATTTGCCATGGATAAATTAGCTGGCCGACTGATGCAACGCGATAAGGAAGTATGGTTGTTCCCCGACATCGACGATGAGCAATTATTTACAGCCATTAAATACTCGCGCATTGGTATTCAGATAGGCACCACCCACAGAAATGGGGTGCGGCTAGAGCATGAGTTCGCAACCTGTTTAGGCCAGTATGCAACGCGCAATACCATGGCGCTAAACCCACAGCAAGCTCAGCAGTACTTTCACGGTCAGGATATCCGCTTAGATGAGCCGAGCAAGCACAAAGGTGAGGTGATCCTCACGCTTAACGGCGCGCCCGTAGGCTTAGGTAAATGGCAAGGGCAGAAAATTAAGAATGCGCTGGCCCGCGATTTAGTGATGGATGGGCAGTTAATAACTTGGGTATAACTTGGTAATAAACGGTTAAGAAACACTGGCCAGTTTTTTACAATTATTTACAGAGTTTAGTTAATAAGTTGTTTTTTATAGTAATTTAATACTAGGTTTTTATTTCCATTTTCGCCCGGCGTTAGCTACAATTATAAGAACTTTCGCTTCTCCCGAATGAATGTGTAAAGTTTATTAGTTAGCGCACGGCTCATCATGAGCCATTCCCCTAGGCCCAGGACAATGCGGATTCGTCCTGGGCATTTTTTCGCCTCCTGCTTCTTTAAAAGCCAATTTTAACACATTGAAAGTTAAAGAAATTCTAATTAACCTTCGGTTGATTGGGCATTTCTAGCTGCCCTTGGCATTCTACTCCTTGCCTGAGCAATAATACGGTGTGCCTATCTCCCAACAAGGCGCTGCGAACATGAAATTTTTGCTTTACCCTTTTCCTCTAGCCGTGCTCACTCTCCTTTAATATAGTGGCATAAGATTCTGATAGGGAGTGAGTTATTATGGTTTTGCGAAAAGTTTTGTTGGTAACTACTATGCTGAGTACTGCACTGGGAATGAGTGACGCAAAAGCAAAAGCCCAAGTTCAACCAAACGGTCTTTATAGCGGATTTAGCTACCTCAATGGGAAGCCCAATGCCATTAGTCTAAGTTTTGATGATGGTCGCCACTCTCAAGTTGATATGGCATGGCCATTTTAGACAAATACCAAGTAAAAGCGACTTTCTATGCCTAACCTGAGCCCATTGCTGAGCGCTTAGCGCAGTGGCAAACGGCAATTAACAATGGCCATGAATTAGGCAATCACACAAGCCACCATTTATGCTCAGGTAACTTTGAATGGCTGCGTAAAAAAGGCCTGTCTCTAGAGCAGACCACCCTAGTCTGGTTAGAAAACGACATTAAAGAGGCTAACCACTCTTTTAAGAAACATTTAGGTGTGAACCCTCGCGCGTTTGCCTATCCCTGTGGTCATACTTTTGTTGGCCGGGGGTAGTCAGTTATGACCATGTCCTCAGCCAGCTCAGATAATTATATTGTCTTATCGCTCGCACTACTGCTGCGAGCATGCGTACACCTTAGTCAAAGCGTTTCCAATCACTTAAAGTTAACCGCCACTTTATCTGCTTTTGCAGTCAAACCACTCTTTGACGATATGTAAGTTACTTTACCTGCTAACGCCAAGGCATTATTGAGCACAATTGTCATGTCTCCCTCCATCACTGTTTCACCATTTTCAAAGCGCATCACTTGTGCTTTAGTCTCTGGTTGATCATCGTCAGCGAATGGAATGCGTCCATCACCAATCTATGTTTGCACTTTGCTGACCTTTTCACCAGCACATTGGGGGGGAAGTCGAGCTTTTGCCACTTTATCCTGGTCGCCAACAGGAGCTTTCACACCATTATCAGCGCGAATAGAACACGTTGAACTAAGTTGGCACTGTTTTTGTTATTAACCGTGCAAAGGCGAAAAATGTCGCTATTTAGCGACATTTATTGATAAAAATTTCAATGTCTGCGAAAACTTTACAAACACAGAGGAAAACAGCAATGAAGGATAAAATAATAAACACAGTGTACGCATTTGGTCTATTTGGTCTTATCGGTGTGATCCCTCCAATTTTGGTTGAGCGCAGTATTGATGCACAAATGCATGCGCAAGTGGCGCCCAAATACAGCAAAGACTCAGATAGTTACGCATTTTTACAGCAGCGCAGCTATTCTGCTGCAGCGCCCAAGCTCACTCTTCTAGATACCTGTAATAACAGCGACGAAAACTATCAACCGCTAGCAAACTCACTTAGCACTTTACCGCAAACCAGCTTAGTTTTGGCGCAAAGCATTATTCAGTGCTTACAGCGTAGCTGAGGGCTATTCTAGCTCATATTCGGTGACACTGTCGTCACTGTGTAACAGTCGATAACGACACAATTTGCCGTGCTCTAGCTCCACAAGACTAATCGCTGCATGACTGACCAAATGCTTTTGTGGTCCCGAGGTGGTGTCGTGTTTATCAACTTTCATTTGCCAGCGTTTAGTGAATAAATTCAGTGGGCTTCGTGGTGAGTATAAAATCGAATCAAGCTTGTCGAGCACGTTTATAAGCTTTCGTGGAAATTCGTTTTTAATGCCGCTAGCGGTTAGTTGCCAAATGCGGTTTTCTCGTTCGGAGAAACGCGCCCGCACCGAAAAACAAAACGAATAATGAACGTCGCCAGAGAGAATAATGGTTTCCTGGGGCGTATCTAAACGGCGGAAAATATTCAGCAGCTTTTTAGCTGATCCCTCATGTGCCATCCAGTTTTCACAATCCACCACCAGCGGCTGATTACACAGAGTAAACACAGCTTGAATAGCTTCAATGGACTTAACCCCAAATACCGGCGCAGGCGATACCAGTAATACTTGCTCCGAGCCCTGAAGACTGTTCTCCAACTCCAGTAGTCGCTGCCAATCTAATAGCCCTGAAGGCTCGTTAAAGTCTTGCTCGTTACGCCAGCGATGGGTACGCGTGTCAAGTACCACAACCTTAGGGCTAGTTGGCAGTTCATAGTGCCAATAGTCGTAGTTTAATAATGGCTTATACAGTGGTGCTAAATGCCAAAAGCCATCCCCTCGGGCTTTTTTCAATGCCTCAAAGAACGGCCATGGTGTGTCACTGGCGCAGTTCCCCCAACCCTGAAACAACGCATAGCTGAGCATGGCGTTGCCGATAATCGCTCGGCTAGCCGGGTGGGTATACACCGCTTGCTCCCAATTTGCGGTAAGGTTCCAATCATCAGTCACATCATGGTCGTCAAAAATCATCAAACTCGACACATGAGCAAATAGCCGCGCCGCATAAGGCTGCGAGGCAGCGAATTCAAGCACGTGGGTGCGCTCTTGATGGAAGGTTTGGTAATGGGGGTGACTGTCACTGAGTTGGAGTTGCTCGGTGTCGATTAGTTGCCAACACGGTGCTCCCAAGCTCAATAGGTAAAGCGCTATGAATTCTTCAAAATGCACCAAGTGGTTGGCACTTTTGACACTACTAAAGTGCGGCTCGTCGCGGCGCAGCCAATAGCCTAATTGCCACTTCGAGCGCTTTTGCCATGGCGTATGGGGCAATTTACAAGCACGGTTATACAAGTCATCTTGTACTTGTTGACTGAGTGCTATCAGCTGCTCACCCTCGCGATAAATGCCGAGACGCTCAATCAGCTGGTGGATAGCCAGAAGCATCGGCCCAGCCACGTCGTCAGCATAAATTTGATCGCCGCTAAGGAGCAACAGCTGGGGTCTTTTCTCGGCATTACTATGACTTTGCTGCATTAACTTATCGCCCTGCACGAGGGCATCTTCACTGTAGTGATGAGGGTTGCGGCACGAGCCATGAAGCACAGAGCGCAGTTGCTCCGGGATAAGTACACTTGGCGCCCGGGTATCAGCGTAACAATAATCACTCAAATCATGGGCTTCAGTACCAAAATACAGGCTGTAAGCGAGGTGGATATCGGTACAAAATGCGCCATTCACTGGCGTAAGGGTGCAGTTATGGAGGTATAAATGCTCTCCCAGGCGCAGTGTTTCGGTGTGTTGCTCACTGGGGTGCTGATGAAGCTTAAACACTGGCTCTAACGCCTGAGACGTCGCCAGCTGGATGCGGATTTGCTGCTTCTCAGCGCGGCGCACCACAGGGCCTAAAAGCAACACAGGTAACGATGTCATTGCGCCGGCCCTACCCTAATTAACGCCGAGGAATACGGTTGAACAAGCGATAAAAGTTGTCTGTAGTGGCCGTTGCCAGCTCTCTATAACTGATGCCCTTAAGCTCAGCAATAAAGTAAGCTACATCCTGCACATACGCAGGCTGATTGGTTTTCCCACGATGCGGCACCGGTGCCAAATAAGGCGAGTCGGTCTCAATCAGTAACCTGTCGAGCGGAATTTGCTTAACGACATCACGTAACTGCTCAGCATTGCGAAATGTCACAATTCCGGAGATAGAGATATAAAAGCCCAAATCCATGGCTTTTTTTGCCATGTCATAATCTTCAGTAAAGCAATGCAACACGCCACCACAGCGTTCAGCGTGGTGTTCGCGCATGAGGTTAATGGTATCCTCGCGCGCATCTCGGGTGTGAATAATAAGCGGTTTATCCAACTCGTTGGCGACATCAATGTGGCCGACAAAACTCTCTAGTTGTACTGGCTTGGTTTCAGCACTGTAGTAGTAATCAAGACCGGTTTCACCAACGGCAACGACCTTATCACTGGCAGCCAATTGTCGGAGCTGGTCAATATTGAGCGCGTCTTTTTGGTCCAATGGATGCACCCCACAAGATGCCGATACATCGCTGTAAGGAGCAATCGTCTCAAGCATTTGTGGAAATTTATCCAAGGTCACGTTAACACACAAAAAGTGTTCAACATCACGCTCTCGCGCCTGTTGTAAAACACCGTCTAAGTCGGTGTCTAGCTTATCAAAGTCAAGTTTATCGAGGTGGCAATGCGAATCTACAATCATGGAATACTGCTTGGTTGATGTAAGGCCTTGGGCCTTACATGGTGTACGTTGGATTGCCGGAGTTTAACATAGTGCCGAGCATTTTTTCGATCTTGTCGCGCACATGCGTCTTATCGTCGATAAAACCGATGCCGATACCCGGGGGGTTAGAGCTCTGTGCGCCAATAGGCGTCACCCACACGACTTTCCCAGTGACCACATCGTCTTCGAGCGAGTCTGGCAAGGTAACGCGTAGCGCCAGCGATTGGCCCATTTCGTAATTCATGTTGGTACGCACGAACAAGCCGCCACTTTTTATATAAGGCATATAACAACGATACAACTCATCCAAATCGTCTAATTCTACAAGTAGCTCTTGCACATTGGCTCCTTTATTATTGGAATTCTCGTCTTAGGGTGCGCAGCAACTGCGACACCGCCAAAGTAATATTCAGTCCTGAGGTCTGTGTTAACGTTTCACTAAAGCGTTGCAATTGCTGTTCACAACGTTGCAGCGACGCAAAACTGGCCCCTTTTTGAGACTGTTGCAATAAAAATTGGCTGACAAACAGCCTAAAGATAGCAATATATTGTGAGTTTTGCGTCAAAATATCAACTAACTTGTGCCCATCTGTGCCATTTTGTAGCTGGCTAACTGCCTGATACAAGGTTTGAATTTGCTCTAGCTCGTCATTATCTTGCCAGTGCTTTAGTAACAAAGGTTGCGAGATAAAATGCTTTGCAAAGGCGCTTGCCATTGCCATCGCCGCATGGTGAGTTAGCCACTGCTGCACTGCATGCTCATCATCCACATATACGTGTTGCTTAGCACAGCGGCTTAGAATCGTTGCCGGCAACGTGGCACTGTCTGAACTTAATAGCCACAGGTAACAGTGTGCGTTAGGCTCCTCCAACGTTTTTAACAAAGCATTACTGGCCGCCACCGTCATGCGTTGAGCCTCAGGGACAATGATACATTTAGCCCCGCCTTGCTGCGCACTGTGATGCACGAAATCACTAATGGCACGGACACTGTCGACCCCGATAGAGGCCCCCTCATCGCTCAACACTAAGCTATCTGGGTGTGTGCCTGCTTGGTTGAGCTGACAGCTTTTGCATTGTCCACAGGGGTGCATACCCTCATTATGGTGGCATAACAGCGCCTCACTTAAATACTCAGCAAGTGCCCTTTTACCAACGCCCTGTGGACCGTAGAGTAAATGTGCGTGGTGCAAACGCCCTTGCGCAAACTGGCGGGCATACTGTTGCCCAATAGCACTTAACCATGGGTACATTATCGTCTCGCTATAAACTCACAGAGCGTTTGCTCAATATCCTGATGCACTTTTTCAATTGCTTGAGAGGCATCAATAACAACAATGCGTTCATCCTGTTCAGCAAGTTCAAGATAGCGCGCGCGTGTTCGTTCAAAAAAACTTAAGTCTTCACGCTCGATGCGATCTAACTCACCTCGGCCTCGAGCACGAGCCAGACCTAAAGCAGGTTCGATGTCTAAATACACAGTAAGATCGGGGCGAGTATCGGCCAGTACATACTGGCTAAGGAAGTTCATCACTTCACAAGAAATTTGTCGACCGCCACCTTGATAAGCCTGTGATGATAAATCGTGACGATCGCCAAGCACCCATTGGCCACTGGCAAGCGCCGGGCGAATCACATTTTCCAATAGCTGCGAGCGTGCAGCGTACATCAATAGTAACTCGGTTTGCGTACTAATGGATTCTTTCTCTGCATGTTTAACAATAGTGCGCAGCTGCTCAGCCACGGGCGTGCCACCGGGCTCGCGGGTAGTAATATAGTCAATGTTGGCGCGCGCCAACGTGTCGGCGCAAATTTTCATTGCCGTCGACTTTCCCGACCCCTCAAGGCCTTCAATTACAATAAACTTAGCTGTCATTTCGACTCTTTAACTGATACTGACGTACGGCTCGGTTATGATCTTCAAGCCGTTTTGAAAACTGATGACTACCATCGCCCTTGGCGACAAAATAATAATAGTCTGATTGTTGCGGTTGCACCGCAGCCACTAAGGCCGCTTTTGACGGCATGGCAATGGGCGTAGGCGGCAAGCCATCAATACGATAGGTATTATATGGCGTTTTTTCACGTAGATGGGCGCGGGTAATATTGCCATCGAATTCAGGGCCAATACCATAGATAACGGTAGGATCAGTCTGCAAGCGCATGCCTTTGTTAAGGCGGTTAACAAACACCGATGCAATTAACGGCCGCTCCCCAGCGACACCGGTTTCTTTCTCTATAATTGAGGCTAAAATTAACGCCTCATCGGCACTATTGAGTGGCGAACTGCTACTACGTTGCTGCCACGCTTGGTCTAATTCAATTTCCATTTTACGATAGGCGCGAGTCAGCAGCTGCACGGCGTGGTCTCCGCCATGATAATGATACGTATCGGGAAAAAAGCGCCCTTCCAACTGCTCATTCAGCGGCTTTCCAAGAAATTCGTCGCCCCAATGCAACGGTTTTTCTATGTAGGGAGCGCGCTGAAGTCGACTCAGCACCTGGCGCAGATTGTCGCCTTCAATAATGGTGAAGCTGAACTGGTGCTCTTTGCCTTGGCTAATTTGTCTAAATGCGGCAAGTGCAGTGCCCGGACTGAGCTGATAAAGACCGGCTTTAAGATCAGTTAATGTGGGGTCAAGCTTGGCTAATACTTGGAACCGCCAGCAGCTATCAAGCCATTGCTTTTGCTGCCACTGGTGGCACAGTTGGTTAAACCCGGTACCACTTTGTACCTCCACCAACTGAGGTTCAGGTAAATGCAGCGGTGCTACCATAGCTTGTTTAATTTGATAGTAACCCGTTGCCGTCGCAACAATGGCTAACAATAACACCGATATCACCACGCGTAACATTAACCCAATCCCTTATTATTCAGTGCTTTTGAGAGCACGCTTTTACTAATATCTACATTGTAATCGTGATGCGCCAAGCGATTTATAGGGATCACTCCCATCAAACTGTTGCAACAATACAAGGCATCCACGCTGAAGAGTGTGGCCAAGTTTACACGTTGCTCGCGCACAGCTAAATGTTGGCTTAAATGCGTTAAATACACCCCTTT
The DNA here is from genome assembly GCF_004208955.1 of Pseudoalteromonas sp. CO325X. NCBI lineage: Bacteria > Pseudomonadati > Pseudomonadota > Gammaproteobacteria > Alteromonadales > Pseudoalteromonadaceae > Pseudoalteromonas > Pseudoalteromonas sp. CO325X. The sequence continues at coordinate 21,140 of NZ_SGPG01000022.1, read as the reverse complement.
TACTCCCGCTTGGTCGAGTTTTGGAGTAAACCACTGGCCTTGTTGATACAGCAACAAATTAGCGCTGGAAGTCTCAATAACATTATCAGTTGTATCAAGTACTAGCATATCATCACTGGATGCTTTTGCGGCTTCTTGCTTCACCAATACCTGCTCTAAACGGTTAAGCGTTTTCAATCCTGCTAACAGCGGTTGCTGTGCTAACCGGGTCTGCGCAATCGACAAGCTCAAGCCGGTCTCTACCAATGTTTGATACTGAGTGGGGTACGGCATTAGTCGCACAATACGCTGGATGTGGGCATCTGTTGGAGGAGCATAACCACGCCCGCCACTGCCGCGTGTATACACTATTTTAAGAACATAGTCATCGCTTGGGGCCATTGCTATTAAAGCATCTACATCTACTTCGAGGGCAGCTATGTCTAATTCAGGGAAACCTAAGCGAGTTGCACACTGTTGCAACCGAGCAATATGCAAAGGCCACAGTTCAACCTCACGCTGGCTGACTTTAGCGGTGGTAAAAAACCCATCACCATAATTCAACCCACGATCATTGATACTTAAAGAAGTGGCCACTTGGCCGTTTATTATTGTTTTATCCATATAAAAAAGCTCGGTCATAACCGAGCTTATAGTACCAGTATCGCCCTAGTGCGGTCTATGCCGTGACTAGGGATTCACTTTATACTTTTTTGAATAACAATGAACCGTTAGTACCACCAAAGCCAAACGAGTTACACAGCGCATAATCAAGTTTTGCATCTCGCGCAGTATGGGCAATGTAATCAAGATCACAGCCCTCGTCCGGGTTATCCAAATTAATGGTCGGTGACACCTGCTGGTCGCGCAGCGATAGGATAGTGATGATTGATTCAACAGAACCCGCCGCACCTAGAAGGTGGCCCATCATCGATTTCGAAGAGCCGACCATAACTTTATTGGCGGCATCACCAAAGACATTTTTCACGGCTTGGGTCTCTGCCTTATCACCTGCTGGAGTCGACGTTCCGTGGGCATTGATATAACCCACTTGTTCTGGGTTCACGGCTGCATCTTTTATAGCATTGGCCATTGATAAACCAGCACCAGCACCATCCGCTGGCGGCGAAGTCATATGGAAAGCGTCGCCGCTCATACCAAAACCGACGAGCTCAGCATAAATATTAGCGCCTCGCGCTTTAGCATGTTCATACTCTTCAAGCACAATCACACCTGCACCATCAGAGAGTACAAAACCATCGCGGTCTTTATCCCACGGACGTGACGCCGCTTGCGGGTCGTCGTTGCGAGTGGAGAGCGCTCGTGCGGCGCTAAAGCCGCCCATACCCATCGGCGTAGATGCTTTTTCAGCACCACCGGCAAGCATGGCATCAGCATCGCCATAGGCAATCATACGCGCTGCATGACCAATATTGTGCAAACCAGTCGTACAGGCGGTAACAATCGAGATATTCGGTCCACGCAGACCTTTCATAATTGATAGATGGCCAGAGATCATATTAATAATGGTCGATGGCACATAAAAAGGCGACAGTTTGCGTGGGCCTACATTTAGCAGCTTTTCGTGGTTTTCTTCAATCAGAGACAAGCCACCAATACCAGAACCTACAGCTACACCAACGCGATCAGCATTTTGTTCGGTGATTTCTAAGCCAGAATCGTCCAACGCCTGAAGGCCTGCAGCGATACCATATTGGATAAATAAATCCATTTTCTTGGTATCTTTTTTTGCCATGTAATCAGTGGCATCAAAATCTTTAATTAAACCGGCGAACTTGGTGCCAAAATCTGTTGTATCAAAATGGGTGATAGGGCCAATGCCACTTTGTCCATTTAATAAGCCTTGCCAGGTAGACGCTACATCGTTACCCAGCGGCGTTAGCATACCTAAGCCAGTCACTACGACTCGACGTTTAGCCACGGTGTCCTCCAAAAGGGAATATGTGATGGGAGTCTCAGATAGACTAAGGGCAGCTGAATGCTGCCCTTAAATAGAAATGCGTTGATTACTCAGCGTGAGCTGTAACGTAATCGATAGCTGCTTGAACTGTAGTGATCTTCTCAGCTTCTTCGTCTGGGATCTCAGTATCGAATTCTTCTTCTAGCGCCATTACTAGCTCAACAGTATCAAGAGAGTCCGCACCTAGATCGTCAACGAAAGACGCTTCAAGCTTTACTTCTTCTTCTTTAACACCTAGCTGCTCAACGATGATTTTCTTTACGCGTTCTTGGATGTCGCTCATTCTTCTTTCCTTTATTTAAACGCTATTGCGTTATTTTTCAGATTGCGGCGTAGTTTACGCAGCATATTTGTCTGATTCAAGGATTTGCCCAGAGTTTTTTGGCTGGTCAAACCTCTAAGATTCAAAAGTTGCCCTTTTATCGCCCATTTTCACAGCGATTTCAAGTATGTTTAAAGCAAGATCACAAAAACTTCAACGTTTTGAGCCGAGTTTTTGCGACCTTTTTACGGCTGTTTTAGCCTTTACACCATGTACATTGCGCCATTTACATGCAAAGTTTCACCAGAAACGTATGCGCCGGCATCAGAGGCTAAATAACAAACCGCAGCGGCAATCTCAGACGGGTGTCCCAAACGTCCTGCCGGTACATTGGCAAGCGTAGCCGCTTTTTGCTCATCAGTCAGCTCATCAGTCATATCTGTTTGAATAAAACCTGGAGCCACAACGTTTACGGTAATGCCGCGCGAGGCCACTTCACGGGCTAAAGACTTTGAAAAACCGATAACACCCGCTTTGGCAGCGGCATAGTTTGCTTGCCCAGCATTACCCATGGTGCCAACGACCGAGCCGATGTTAATAATACGCCCTGACTTTTTCTTCATCATTGGCCGCAACACCGCTTTCGATAAACGATAAATAGCCGACAAGTTGGTGTCGATAATATCCTGCCACTCATCGTCTTTCATGCGCATTAAGAGGTTATCGCGGGTGATACCGGCATTATTAACAAGCACATCAAGATCGCCGAAATCAGCTTTAATGGCTGCTAACGTGTCAGCAATAGAATCACTATCCGTGACATTTAGCTTGTAGCCTTTACCGTTTTCACCTAAGTATGCAGAAATTTTCTCTGCACCGTTGTCGCTGGTCGCGGTGCCGGCAACCGTGGCGCCCTGCTCTACGAGTAATTCAGCGACCGCTTTACCGATACCTCGGCTGGCGCCCGTTACTAATACAACTTTGCCTTCTAAGGAAAATAAATTTGCCATCATTGTTCTCTTTTATTTCGCTGCATCAATGCTGGCGATATCATTCACTGCACTGCATGCAACTGATTTATCAATTCGTTTCACCAGCCCTGTAAGCACTTTACCTGGGCCAAATTCATACGCTTGTGTCACGCCCTGTTTTGCAATCGCTTGCATGGTTTCAGTCCAACGTACAGGTGAATACAGCTGGCGGACCAAGGCATCTTTGATTGCTTCAATATCTTGCTCGGCACTGACATCAACATTGTTAATGACACTGTATTTAGGTGCTTGCAACGCCAAGGCATCTAAATCAGCCTTTAATTGCTCTGCCGCTGGCTTCATCAACTCACAATGCGATGGCACACTCACAGCAAGTGGCAATGCACGTTTCGCTCCGGCCTCTTTACAGGCTTCACTGGCGCGCTCTACGGCTTCTTTGTTACCGGCAATCACCACTTGGCCTGGTGAATTATAATTCACCGGTGCAACCACTTGATCTTGTGCACTCTGGGCACATGCTTTGGCAATTGCATCATCATCTAAACCAATAATCGCAGCCATTGAGCCGACGCCAGCAGGAACCGCCTGCTGCATATATTGGCCACGCTTTTCTACAAGTTTCACGCCATCGGCCAAGCCCAATACCCCAGCACACACCAGTGCTGAATACTCGCCTAGACTGTGCCCAGCAAGCACCAACTCGTGCCCTTGATCTGTTTGCTGTTGCCAATGGCGGAAAATAGCCACTGATGCACACAGGAGTGCTGGTTGCGTACGATGGGTTTCGTTTAGCTTGTCTTGTGGACCATTAAGTACCAAGTCAGCCAAATCATAGCCAAGGGCATCAGACGCTTCACGGAAGGTCTCTTGCACAGTGCTCGACTCAGCCAATAGCTCGGTTAACATACCAACGCTCTGGGAGCCTTGACCTGGAAATAAAATTGCGATTTTTTCAGACATATGCTGCTCTTTTCGTTTGTTTTAGCGATGTTCGCGAATATTGGCAGGCAGTTAATGAGGAGGGAGGTTGGCGCAGCGCTTAACTCGCGTCTTGCATGGGTTCATGCTCTGCAAAGGCCGTTTGTATCTTCTCAGGCAACTGTCGTTGCACTTCCCTTACAGCCTCATTAATTGCCGCAAGAAATGCACTCGCTGAGGCATTTCCGTGACTTTTAACCACTATACCGCGCAATCCTACCAAAGATGCACCGTTATACTGGTCGGGGTTCACCTTTTTATATATTTTTTTTATGACAGGCATAAGAATTAGCGCCAAACCGCGATAAAGCAAATGCTTTTTCAATGCACGCGTCATCTTGTGCATAATCAATTTAGCAATGCCTTCGCAGGTCTTGAGCGCCACGTTACCAACGAACCCTTCACACACGATCACATCTGACTTGCCACTAAAAATATCACTGCCCTCGCTGTAACCAGTGTAATTAAGCGCGGGGTTCTTTTGCATCATCTGCGCCGCTTCTTTAATGCCTTCATGACCTTTAATGTCTTCCGAACCGATATTAAGCAAGCTCACACGGGGGTGCTCGATATCTTGTGACTCGCGAGCAACCACCGACCCCATAATGCCAAATTGATACAAAGTATGGGCATCACAGTGAACGTTAGCGCCTAAATCAAGTAAATAAACCGGTTTTTTGGTCTCAGTGGGCACCGATGAGATCAGCGCTGGGCGTTTAATACCAGGCAGCATTTTTAGCACATAATGAGCCATAGCAAATAATGCGCCGGTATTGCCGGAACTAACACAAGCCTGTGCTTTACCTTGCTTGACTAAATCGAGAGCGATACGCATTGATGCGTCTTTTTTATTACGCAGCGCAGAAGCTGGCTCGTCAGCATTGGTGACGATTTGCGTGCAGTGCTGAATTTTTAATCGTGGATGTTGCAGTGCATCGAGCTGAGAAAGCTGCTCTTGTAATAACTGCTCATTACCGCAGAGGATCAGGGTAAGTGTTGGGTGTAGATGAACCGCTTCAACTGCGGCGGGGATAGATGAACGGGGGCCGTAATCGCCCCCCATCATATCTAACGCAATGGTTAGACTGCGTTGCATAAAGCAATCTCTTACTTAGAAACTACTTTAACGCCTTTGTAGTAGCCGTCTGCAGTGACGTGGTGACGACGGTGAGTTTCACCAGTCACTTTATCAACTGTTAGAGCTGGACCACTGATCGCATCGTGTGAACGACGCATACCACGTCTTGCACGAGACTTTTTGCTTTTTTGTACCGCCATTAGCCTTCTCCTAAGAATCTTTCTTAAGTTGTTTCAAAATTTCAAATGGATTTGGTTTTTCATCTTCTGCCTCGATCTCTCCAAAGCTTTTCGCTTCTTCAGAGTATCGACAAGATGCTTCGTCATGCATAGGCACGATAGGAATAGCCAATATCAACTCATCTTCCACTAATTTCCGAAGGTTGACTTCGCCGTTCTCATCTAGCTCCACGACATCATAGTAATCCGGAAGATCACCAGACTCTGCACCTATGCCAACTGGCGTATAAGCAAAGTGTTGATCCAAATCCAACCTAAACTCTTCATTGCAACGCTGACAGGTTAGTGTCACCGTGGTCTTAATCGACCCCGACAGCACCGTTAAACCTTGCTCGTCATGTTTGCAATGAACATGTACCGCTATCTCACCACTTGAGTCCAGCACAACTTGCTCGAATCGAGAAAGTTCTTCAAGCCGAATCACGCCGTCATATTCTAACTTGCGTGTTGCGGCCCTGCCCGGGTCAAGGGTGACGGGAATCTTCACCTTTTGCATAGGGGCTGCATCATATAGATAGTTGCTAGTAGAGTCAAAATAAAATTCGACTTTCCTTTTGTTTTTCGCCCGATTGCGCCGTATTCTAAGGCCGATGTTTAACAAATCGATGATCGGGCCATGAAATTAGCTTTTATCTTAGCCTCTAGTTCGCCATTTCGGCAGCAATTATTAAAAAAAATTATCCCTGAATTCACTCATTTTTCCCCAGATATTGATGAAACACCTGAACACAATGAAGCCCCTGAAGTATTAGTACGTCGCCTCGCCCTCGCCAAAGCCAATGCCGCGCACCAACACTATAACAAAGGCATCGTAATAGGCTCTGATCAGGTCGCTGTGCATCAAGGCGACATTTTAGGAAAACCGCATACGGTTGCTCGAGCTCAGCAACAACTGGCGCGCTTTAGTGGCGATGAAGTCACCTTTTTAACTTCGCTGGCATTGCTTGATTTAGAAACGGATAAGACCCAAGTGGTTGTCGAACCTTTTACGGTGCAGTTTCGCACCCTAAGCGAGCAGCAAATTGCCAATTACATTGCTAAAGAGCAACCGCTTAATTGCGCAGGCAGCTTTAAAAGCGAAGGCTTAGGGATTTGCTTATTTGCCCGCATGCAAGGTAATGACGCTAATAGCCTAATAGGGCTGCCGCTGTTGCAACTCAACACCATGCTACTGAATTGGCAAATTGACCCGCTAGCGCTGTAATAACGTACGCAACTCGCTGAAATGATCGACGGTTGCAACGGGGGAAAACTGTTGCAACTGCGCGGCATTATGCACCCCGAAGGTGACTCCCACGGCATCGACCTTGGCATTGGCCGCCAGTTGCATATCAATTTGCGTATCCCCAATCATCAGTGCTTTATCAGCACTGACATCACACATTGTTAAAATTTGCTCGAGCATATCGGGGTGTGGTTTTGAATGAGCTTCACAACTGGTGCGCGTATACTCAAAATAATCAGCCAACTGAGACTCAGCGAGTAAGCGGTCTAACCCCTTGCGGCTTTTACCCGTTGCGACCGCCAGCCGATAGCCTTGCCTCTTAAGCGCTGCAAGGGTCGTTTCAACCTCAGCAAAAAGTGGCGTTGGCGTTTTATCTTCATACACATAGTGATGTTTGTAGCGCGCCACCAGGTCGGTGTGGAATTGACTGTGCTCGGGAAATAACGTGGCAATCGCGGTTTCTAAGCTCAACCCGATAATATTCTTGGCCGCCTCATCGGTGGGTTCTGGCACGCTAAAATGACGCGCAGCGCCTTGCAGGGTGGCAACAATTTTGCCTACCGAGTCCATCACCGTGCCGTCCCAATCAAAAATAATAAGCTCTTTGCTATTAAGCACGACGTAACTTCTCCAAGCAATGCGTTAATGCCTTGTCTAACGGTGCTTCAAGTGCCAAAGTGGTTTCCGTTTTAGGATGAATAAAACGCAGCTCGCGAGCGTGCAAGAACAAGCGGTTCAGGCCTGATTCGCGCATCGCGGAATCAAATACTTGCTCGCCATATTTATCGTCGCAGGCTATGGGGTGGCCTTTGCACTGGGTGTGCACGCGGATTTGGTGGGTCCGCCCGGTCACAGGCGATGCCTGTACCAAGGAGCACTGTTCGAAACGCTCGAGCACGCGAAAACGAGTATGGGACGCTTTACCCCGTTCATGGTCAACCCGCACCACCCGCTCACCGGATTGCAGCGTATTTTTATTGAGCGGCTCAGTCACATTGCGCACCTTAGCATCCCATTGTCCGGCAACCAGCGCCCAATAGTTTTTCTCCATGGTTTTTTCTCGCAATTGCTCATGCAAGCCTTTTAACACCGCGCGTTTTTTAGCAATCAATAAACACCCGGAGGTGTCACGGTCTAAGCGGTGCACTAATTCCAGGCTCTTCTCCTGCGGACGCAGCGCTCGTAACGCCTCAATCAAGCCAAAACTTAAGCCGCTGCCACCATGCACCGCCATACCTGCGGGTTTATTGATGACAATAAGGTACTTATCTTCGAATAAAATAGCGTCTTCGAGCTTGCTCACTTTATCAAGATTAGTAGGTACCTGCTGCTCTGGACGCTCGGCAATTTTTATCGGCGGAATGCGCACAGTATCGCCGCTTTGCAGCTTATACACCGGTTTCACCCGCTTTTTGTTCACCCGCACTTCGCCTTTACGCAAAATACGGTATACCGCACTTTTGGGCACCCCTTTTAGTTTGGTAATCAAAAAGTTGTCGATGCGCTGTCCGCTGTAGTCTTCATCGACTGTTACAAAGCTTACCTGAGTGCCTATGGAGTCTTTCATTGCCTAATCACTGATTTGAGTCATAATTTAGTTGCTAACGCAGCGGTTTTAATGGGATAATCCAAGCACGTAAAACCACCGTTGAGCGGTAGTTGTTTACGTTGCCATTGGCTTAGGCCAAACTTGCGTGAAACACATTCTGGGAAAGCGATCATACAGATTCGAGCTCGTATTTCCACAGCTTTTATCACCCAGAACCCACGTGACGGCAGTAGCAAGCAATGCGCGTAATAGATTGCTTCGCTGGCTGCGACCGCAAGTGGCAAGCGCCCAAAAGGGCAAGCGGAAACGAACAATAAAACGATGGGTTTTTGCTTTGATTAAGCACATGCTTAGGGCAAATACCACTAATGTAGACAATGAACATAATGCTATCGACCACCGTGAAGGTGTATCGGTAAAAACGACACAGTCATCTTGTTGAAGATAAACTGCACTGCGTAAAGTCCACGCATTGAGCGTGGCAAATAAGGCCCTATTGGCCGCTATTTTTATCGCCAGTTGCAACACAAGGTGAAACTAGAACGTTAAGCTTTTGCGTTAAAAGCCCAGTCGTGAGACTGCACCGAAGACAAAAATAAGAGCGCCGAAAGACCTAAGTGGTCGGGCACTATGCACAGAATTTAAGAGTAACAATATGAAACGTATGCTAATCAATGCGACGCAGCAAGAAGAAATGCGCGTTGCACTGGTTGATGGCCAGCGCCTGTATGATTTAGATATCGAAAGCCCTGGACACGAACAAAAAAAAGCCAATATTTACAAGGGTAAAATTACCCGCATCGAACCTTCACTTGAAGCCGCTTTTGTTGATTATGGCGCCGAACGCCACGGTTTCTTACCTCTAAAAGAAATCGCTCGTACTTACTTCCCTAGCGGTTATACCTTCAACGGTCGCCCAAACATCAAAGACGTTATCAAAGAAGGTCAAGAAGTCATTGTTCAGGTTGATAAGGAAGAACGCGGTCAAAAAGGCGCGGCTCTGACTACCTTTATTAGTGTTGCTGGTAGCTACCTTGTACTGATGCCGAATAACCCTCGCGCCGGCGGTATTTCTCGTCGCATTGAAGGGGAAGAGCGTGCCGAATTAAAAGACGCACTTAGCCGCTTAGATTTGCCTAAAGGCATGGGGTTGATTGTCCGCACCGCTGGTGTTGGTAAATCATTCGAAGAGCTTGACTATGACCTTAAGGCCCTGCTGGTTCACTGGCAAGCAATCAAAGAAGCAGCCGATAGCGATAAAGCCCCTTTCTTGATTCACCAAGAAAGCAACGTGATTTTCCGCGCTATTCGTGATTACTTACGCCGTGATATTGGTGAAATCCTAATTGATAAGCCAAAGGTATTTGAAGAAGCCAAAGCGCATATTGAGCGCTTCCGCCCTGACTTCATGAGCCGTGTAAAGTTGTATCAAAACGATGTGCCTTTGTTCACTCATTACCAAATCGAAAGCCAAATTGAGTCAGCGTTCCAGCGTGAAGTACGCTTACCATCAGGTGGTTCAATCGTTATTGACCCAACTGAAGCCCTGACGTCTATTGATATCAACTCGTCAAAGGCAACCAAAGGCAGTGATATCGAAGAAACGGCCTTGAACACCAACTTAGAAGCAGCCGATGAAATCGCCCGCCAACTGCGCCTGCGTGATCTTGGTGGTCTGATCGTAATCGACTTTATCGATATGACTCCTCCACGTCACCAACGTGAAGTAGAAAACCGCTTAAAAGACGCTGCACGCCAAGACCGTGCCCGCGTGCAAATCGGTAAGATTTCACGTTTTGGCCTGTTGGAAATGTCGCGTCAACGTTTGCGCCCTTCTCTTGGTGAAGCGAGCCAGGGCACCTGCCCACGCTGTAGTGGCCAAGGCACTATCCGCTCAAACGAATCCATTGCGCTTTCAATTTTGCGCTTAATTGAAGAAGAAGCAATCAAAGACAACACCTCACAAGTGAATGCCCAGGTCCCTGTTGCCGTCGGTGCTTACCTGTTAAATGAAAAACGCCGCAGCGTACAACGAATCGAAAAACGTCATAACTGTGACGTAGTGATCATTCCAAACCAACACATGGAAACACCTCACTATGAAGTAGTGCGTTTACGTAAAGATGAAACCTTAGAAGCGGCTAGCTACGAGCAGATTGCTGAGCCTGAGGCGGAAGCAGTCGAGTACTCACGCGCACCTGTTGCACCTAAGCGCGAGGAGCCTGTGCTTAAGGGTGTGGTTATGCCGAAAGACCCGGCGCCAGTGAGCGCCCCTAAAGCGCAACCCAAAGCGACAGAAGAGCCAGGTTTACTAAGCCGCATCGGGCAATGGTTGAAGAGCTTGTTTAGTGATGAGCAAGAGCAGCCAGAGCAAGATAAGCAACGTAAACAACAGAGCAATAACGAGCGCCGTGGCGGTGGTGATCGTCGCCGCAATAATCAGCGTCGTCGTAATAATCAATCGCGCAATAAGCCAAAAGGTCCGCGCACGCAAAACGCCGAGGTTGCTGAGCAAGATAAAGATAAGGCTGAAGAAAGCAATAATCGAAACGAGCGCGGTGGCGAACGCGGTGGTAATCGCAATAAGCGTCGTCGTGGCGGTCAAAACCGTCGTCGCGATAACCGCAACGACAACAACACCACCAACGAGCAAGAAAGCAAAGATATTGCGAACACTGCCAAAGACGCGCAAAGCGACGAGCAACAGCAAGCGAAGCCAAAGCAGCGTCGCCAACGTCGCAACCTGCGTAAAAAAGTACGTGTAGAAAACACTCTGAACAACACTGCAAGCGAAGAAAAGCCAGCTGCTGCTGTTGAAAACCCTGAGCAGCAAGCAGCTGTAGCTCAGCCAGAAAAGGCACTTGAGAAGGCGGATAAGCCAACTAAGCCAACACAAGGTAAAGAGCAAAAGCAGCAAGAAACTGCGCAAAAGCACAATGATGTGGCTGCAAAGAAAGCATCGCTTGACGAAGCACCGCAAACCACTGACGAGCAAACGCAGAGTAATGAGCAAGGTGAAGGTGAAAAAGAGGGTCGTACCCGTACTCGCCGTTCACCACGTCACTTACGCGCAGCAGGTCAACGCCGCCGTCGTGATAAGCAAGAAGGTGACAGTGATTCACCGGCATTTGTACCCGTCGCAGATCAAGCCATGGCTGAGCAGTCGCAACAACCAAGCGATGACACGCCAAAGCAAGTGAACGACGATACAAAAACGACTGCAGCAGCAGACAACGCAGCAGCAGAAACAGCGCCTGCTAACGGTACGCAAGAGACCGCTGAGCAAGCCCCGGCTATAGAAGCTGAAGCAACTCCGGTCGCGGCCGTGCAAGAAGAGACCGCTCCCGCCGCTGAGCAAATCATTGACACTGATGAGCCAGCAGCCGAGGCACGACCTGAGCAAAGCGTTACTGAAGTAGAATCCGGAGAATCAGCACAGCAGCCTGAGGCCGCTGAAGCATCCGCGTTTAACGAAGCGAAACAGCCTCAGAGCGAACCGCAAGCACCATCAGAGCCAGAAGATAAGCCGTCAGCTGAACCTGCACCCGCAGCCGTAGTTGAGCAAGAAACGGCAGAGCCTTCAGCTGAGCCTGAGCCGCAGCGAGCGGTAACACCGGCTGCAAGCAAAACTTTAGGTCATGCCAGTGCGCCTGCGACACAACCACAAGCGATAGCATTGGTGGCTGCTTCTGAAGTGCCGAAAGCCATGCCAAGCGAAGCGCGTATGACGCTTCAAAGCAGCACATTGAAGCCTGGTTCGGTTGCACCTGTAAGCCATGCTTACGCCGATGCAGCAACGCCGAAGACAGTGTCCACTGACACCAAGGTGGCACACGCTGCACACCAAGATGAGCATCAAGCACAGACAGTCAACGACTAAGGCGCTTGTACCATCATAAAAAAAGCCGCTGTTTTCACAGCGGCTTTTTTGTATCTCTATAACGCTTAGTTACCAGTGGACGTTAACCCCACTGTATAGTACTAAGACTCATCACCGAGCTGATCGAGTTGGTCTTTTAAATTCGGCGGCACGCCCTTGATAGTCAAGGTATCGTTGACTGGGTCATAAATCACTCGCTCGCCTAAATGCTTGCGCTCAAACCCAACGCTCACGCCGCCACCCATACCCGAGAGTTTAACCATGCCGGTCACGGTCTTTTTATCCACCGGGAAGGATTCAGCCAAATCATAGCTTTGCTGTTCGTAAAAGCTGTTAAAGCTTTGCTCATCATCTTTGCTGATGGCGCGCCCTATGTCTTCAATGTTGGCATCTTCACCACTATTGATTCTGTCGCTACAGTAGTCAAACACCTCGCGGCGGCGCTCATCCTTTTCTTCTTTATCTAGCTCTTGCTCACTTAAGTAATCCTCTACGGCGCTTAGCATAGAGCGACTTTGTTGCTTCGGGTCAATGCCCTCTTCGCACCCTAAAAAGTCTAAAAAGAAGTCGGCCACTTTGCGCCCAGCGCGACCTTTAATAAAGGAAATATAGCGATTATCCTCGGGCTGTGTATCCCACGCGGCAAGATCAATACGCGCTGCCAATTGCATGCGGGTAATATCTAAATGGCGAGACGCCGCCAAATCAAGCTCGGAGGTAATAGTATAATGCTCTTTAATATTAATAAGCGCGATTAAAATATAGTCACTGGCGACATATTGATAATGGCAAAAAACTAAATAACCACTTTCATTGAAAGCGTATTTATCCAGCTCTTCTTTTAGCACACTCGCCGCTTGCTCGGTAACCTGCCAAAATCCCAGCTCGTTATTTCGATAACTTTGCATACTGCTGGCAACCACACTGCTTTTCTCTGGGCTGAAGGCGCAAAAGCCTTTTCCAGGTTTGCCGTTGTAAGCATGGTGGAGCTGTTCAATAAACACGTTTACACGATCATTAATTGGCATTTCGTCGTTGCGCAAATGAATTTGGGTACTGTCGTCTTCTTTGTCGACGTAGTGCACAACCAGCTTTTTAACCTCAGTGCTCATCTTTGTTTTTCACTCCTGCGGTGTTAAAATACAAGAATATATAATCAGTATGAAATCCACCGATGCCAGCGTTATCTAAATATACTAATGAAGAAGTAGAACAACTTGTCGACCAGCTAGTTGCTGTCCTTGCCGAAAAGAAGGCGCCGGTAGATTTAAGCCTGATGTGTTTGGGCAATACTATCACGCATATTATTAAAGAGCATGTGCCCGAAGCAAAAAGGGCCTCAGTTGCACAAAACTTTGCCAACGCCCTTGCCGACTCGGTAAAGTAAGGTAATGAACTTATCTGCGCAAAATCAGTTCGCCTCAAAAGCGAGTCAGCTTCTTGCTTGGGGCCATTGGTTTACCTTGGCGAATATTGGTCTTGCGCTGGTTATTAGCCTTGCCTACCTCTTTGCTGATGCCGCCCCAACAACAGCTATTGGCAGTGTTTATATGGTGGTTACGTGGCTCAGCCACACCGCCTTTATTACCTTTTTAGCCTTTGTGCTGACTATTTTCCCACTGTCACTTATCTTCCCCTATCCAAGACATATTCGCGGTATGGCCTCGGTACTTGCCACGGCAGGTATGACGCTACTGGCGGTCGATGCGTTCGTGTATTACAACCTCGGGTATCATCTAAATTACAGTGCACTTGGGGAGATCTTATCGTTATTTTGGCGCAACGTAACCAACACGCCCGCGTTGTCGACCTTGCTGGTGAGTGCCCTAATTTTGATGATTCTCGCCTATCAGTTGCTGATAAGTAATTATGCTTGGCATCACCTAGCGCAGTTAAAACGACTTCGTTTTGGCCGATATATCTCCGCTTCGTTGGTGCTGTGTTTTGCGCTAAGCCACAGTATTCATATTTGGGCGGACGCTGCACTAGAGTTTGATATTACTAAACAAGACAATATGTTACCCCTGTCTTATCCGACAACAGCCAAGTCGCTATTAGCGAAAAACGATTTATTAGATCTTGAGCAATATGAGCAAGCACGCCAGGTCAATGTTAATGGCCCCACTGTTAGTTTTGTCATGCCCGCAACCTTACCGAGCTGTGAACTTGGCGCCGATGCGCCGCAAGTCGATATTCGAGTGTTCTCGTCCACCCAGCAACTAGCCGAGTTTGTCGCTGCAAACCCTGCACTGCAACCTGCAGCAAAGCTACTACACCCGGTTGCCAAGCAAGATGCGTTGTTCAATTTAGTGTATGGGCTGCCTAGCTACTATCGTCAGAGTCTCACTAAAGACAGTATTGACCCTCTGTGGCGCCGCACGCCTATCACCTTCGATACCAATATCGATGCCTACCGTTTTATCCACAGCGATCCCTCGCCTCGAGTGCGCATCGATCAGGATAATAGCGCACTACTAGATGGCCAACGTAAGGTGTTTGCCTTTGCTCTGGAGGCTGAGCACCCTTCTCGTATCACCGCTATTTCACAGCTATGGAGCAATGACCCTCAGCTACAACAGAGTACGCTCATTGCCCAGCCACAAGATATTATCGCCACAGTGCTGAGCGAATATTGGGGCTGCGATGAGTTAGCTCGCGCCGCCCTTATCGCTAACAGCCTGACTCACACCGACGCCATGGCGAATATCAATTACTCGCAGGGCGTATTTATTGCCATGCGTAAAGACCGCATTACGCTGCTCAACAGCGACGGTAGTTATAAACATATTTCCGCCACCGAGGGCTTTGGCGTTGATCAACAGCTTGATATTCCCTTCCTTATTCAAGGCTTAAAACAGCTGAAGAAATTCAACGCTCAGTAGGTACTGCTGGGCGTGACTGATTGAACCTTTTTCATACCTTAGTATTGCTTTAGTGACATTCATTTTTAGTTCATCTATATTAAAAAATGAATGAGGTCTGATCAGAGGTATCAAAGTGACAAAGAAAAGAGTTATTGCCACTGCCTTGGCAATGTGTGCGGCCGCCGCTACACAGGCTACGGCTAATACCGTTTACTATAAATGCGAGACAAAAAATGGCACGACGTTTAGCCAGTTTCCCTGTGATGAGCAGGCACAAGAGCATGAAGTACGTCACTCTAATGTCGAAATTAAGCCGCTTGATAACAACTTTTCGAAGCAACTTACCGAGCTACAGCTAGAGCAGCGCCGAGACAATATCGAACTGCAGTTACGTTCAACTAAACACCGACTGGTTATTTTAAAACGTGAACGTAGCGCTAAAACACTCGCCGAAGAACAGCGTTTAGAGCGCTTAATGTCTGATGATGAGCGCAAAGCCCTGAAAAAAGAAGTTAATGCTAACATTAAGGGGATTGAGCAGCGCTACAATGAACGCATTAAGCAAACGGAAAAGCGTTTGGCGCAATTAGAAAAGTCGTTAAAAAAATATCAATAAGGCTTGCACCATAGCTTGCCCTTGGCATAGTCTAGTTTAGAGCTTCTACTCTAAGAGGGATCCCAGTGCAAGCACAGGCCGTAGCGCAACGCATTCTTGATGGCTTTCACCATCACTATCAGTTGTTTCAATCAATAACAGCTCAGGCTCCTGCGGCTTTTGCTGAGCGCGATTGGAGCCAAATGCGCGCCATCGCCAGTAAGCGTATTAGTTACTACGACAAACGCGTGAATGAGACTGTAGCGCAGCTTCGCGATTGCGTCGGTGACCCGGCTGAGCAGGCCAGTTTATGGACCCAAACCAAAGAATGTTACCGCGCTTTCCTCACTTTTCACCCCCAAGCAGAGCTGGCCGAAACCTTTTATAACTCGGTATTTTGTCGCTTGTTCCATCGCAAGTATTACCATAATAACTTTATCTTTGTGCAAGCCACGCTTGCCGATGCTCCCGCGCTCCCAGTGGAAGCCGAATATCGTAGTTATTTTCCGGTCACCGAGGGGCTTAAGCCGACTATTCGCAAAATCATTACGCAATTTGAATTTGGCTGTGCGTTTGCCAATCTCGATAGAGACATTCGTTTATTAGTGAAAGCCTTTATCAAACAAGCGCCCGAGACCCATGTGCAAAGTTATCAAATGCGCTTTGATATTTTACAAGCGCCCTTTTATCGCGGCCAGGCCGCCTATATTGTTGGCCGTGTGGTTTCGCAAACGGGCACGCAACCCTTTGTCATCGCTGTCCTTCATGATGGTGACAAGGGCCTGTATATTGATGCCTTGCTGACTCGGTCGTCGCAAATGCGGGTCATTTTTGGCTTTGCCCGTGCTTATTTTATGGTGCAAACTCATGCTCCTTCGGCGCTGGTACACTTTCTCAATCAGTTGATGCCCGGTAAAACCAAAGCCGAGCTCTACAATGCCATTGGCTTTCATAAGCAAGGTAAGACAGAATTCTACCGCGAGTTACTCGAGCATATGGGTCACGCCCATGAGCAGTTTGAATTGGCCGCCGGCACCCCCGGCATGGTGATGATGGTATTTACCCTGCCCTCGTTTCCCTATGTGTTTAAAGTAATTCGTGATCGCTTTGGCTCAAGTAAACCCTTTGGCCGTAAAACAGTGCTCGAGCGCTACCAGTTGGTTAAGCGCCATGACCGTGTTGGCCGCATGGCGGACACCTTGGAATATTCAGATGTTGCTTTACCTTTGAGCTGCTTTAGCGCGCCACTACTTGAGGTGTTTAAGGCGAGTATTGCCAACTCTATTCGTATTGAAGGCGACATGCTCATCATCAAGCATTTGTATATTGAGCGCCGTATGACGCCGTTGAACTTATACTTGCAAGAAGTGGATAGTACTAAAGCCGCACAAGCCATTGATGAATACGGCCAAGCACTCAAAGATATGATTGCCGCCAATATCTTTCCCGGTGATATGTTATTAAAAAACTTTGGCGTGACGAAACATCGCCGCGTGGTATTTTATGACTATGACGAAGTGCAGTATCTCACCGATATGCAGTTTCGCGAGCTTGGCCATGACGATGCTTGCGGCGAAGAAAGCACTTTGTCGGTCGCACCTAACGATGTGTTCCCCGAGCAGCTAAGCACCTTTGTATTACCCAACCCGGTGCACAAACAAGCACTACTGGCAACTCACCCTGAGCTTCTCGACCCCGCTTACTGGCGCCAAGCACAAGCTAAAATCACTCAAGGTGAGTATAAACAGGTTTATCCCTACCCACAGTGCCAGCGCTTTATACATCATTGGTAGTGTGTTTTCTTAGCCACCTTTAAGCTACACTAGGCATAAATAATAAAAATGGCAGCAAGTAATGAATATAAATAAGATTGATTTAAACCTACTCGTCTATCTTGATACTTTGCTTCGCGAATGCAATGTCACAAAGGCCGCGAATCAGTTGAGTATTACTCAGCCGGCAATGAGTAATGGTTTAAAACGCTTACGAAATCTGCTTAATGATCCGCTGCTGGTGCGCACCAGTGAGGGCATGGTTCCCACTGAGCGCGCTCTGGAGCTGCAACCCGTGATCCGTGGCGTGCTCATGACGTTAGAGGAAACGCTAGCACCGAATCGCGACTTTGAGCCGCAAAGCAGTAAGCGTGTGTTTCGCATGATGGCCAGTGACTACGCAGCCAGTACTTTGGCTCCACGATTACTGAGTAAGTTGCATGAGGAAGCCCCGGATACCACTTTGGATATTCTTACGCCCAGTGATGTGACCTTTCATGATGTTGAAAATGGCAAGGTTGATATGGCGCTTAACCGTTTTGAAAAATTGCCTCAGTCGTTTCATCATAAACGTATCTGGAAAGACAGCTTCTCGTGTTTGGTCAAATCAGACAACCCGATTTTAAATAACTTTAACCTCGACAGCTATCTTCATGCCCGCCATATTTGGGTCAGCAAAACCGGTTTTGGTGTGGGTGTGGGCATGGACCCAGAGGATGTGCAAAAACTCGGGTGGGTGGACGAAGCCTTAGCACACTTTGGTAAGCATCGAAATATCGCCACCTTTACCCGTAATTACCACGTCGCTATTCATTTGGCCAAGGAGCAAAATCTCATTGCTACCTTGCCCTCCAAAGCCGCAAAAATTTATAAAGACGATCCCGGGCTCACCATTTTAGAGCCGCCTTTCCCCATCGCGCCTTTTGAGTTGGATATGATTTGGTCGCCGCTATTACATCGCGACGTCAGCCACGTATGGTTACGGCAAAAAATAGCTGAAGTCGCCGATGAACTAGCTTAAGCGAAGGGACTACGATGCAATACCTTAAATCAGTCGTTGTAGCCACGCTGTGTATCATCTGTAGCGCCTGCGTAGTAGTGCCCAGCGATACCCCTTATGTAGAGCGCAAGTGTGAGCTCTCGTCAGATAAGAAGACTTTGCGCATTATTAACGTAGCTGAAGAGACAAACACTTATTATTCTCTCTCTGGGATATTACTCACGCCGATACTTCTGCCCACCACCGCCATTTTCTCTGGTGGCTATGTCGCCGTTAATAACGTGTATCACCTCGGTGAGCAGCAAATAAAGTGTGAGTAGGGAATAGTAACGCGAGTAGCAATGCGCAAGTATCTCTGTCGGTTGGGGCTTGAGCCGGACAATCGCAAGGCCAATGCCTTGCCTACAAACATCCCCCCTGTGGGTCTGGCTTTAGCCTGACAACCGCAAGGCCAATGCCTTGCCTACAACACACTCCTGTAGGTCGGGCCTGAGCCTGAAAGCCGCAAGGCCAATGTCTTGCCTACAAACAACCCCTGAGGGTCAGGCTTTAGCCTGATAAATTCAAGGCCAATGCATTGTCTACAAACAACCCCTATGGGTTTGGCTTGAGCCTGGCAACCGCAAGGCCAATGCATTGTCTACAACACAGTCCCCTGTGGGTCAGGCTTTTGCCTGACAACCGCAAGGCCATTGCCTTGCCTACAAACAACCCCTGTAGGTTTGGCTTGAGCCTGACAACCGCAAGGCCAATGCATTGTCTACAAACAACCCCTATGGGTTTGGCTTGAGCCTGGCAACCGCAAGGCCAATGCCTTGCCTACAATACACCCTTGTGGGTCTGACTTTAGCCGGACAATCGCAAGGCCACTGCCTTGCCTACAACACAATCCCCTGTAGGTCTGGCTTTAGCCTGACAATCGCAAGGCCAATGCCTTGCCCACAACACAACCTCCCTGTAGGTCAGGCTTGAGCTGGACAATCGCAAGGCCATTGCCTTGCCCACAATACACCCTTGTGGGTCTGACTTTAGCCGGACAATCGCAAGGCCACTGCCTTGCCTACAACACAATCCCCTGTAGGTTTGGCTTTAGCCTGACAATCGCAAGGCCAATGCCTTGCCCACAACACAACCTCCCTGTAGGTCTGGCTTGAGCCTGACTAAACCCTGTGTAAGGCTAAAAGCCTTACCTACAAAGTGGAAATTGATAGATGGGAATAAGCTTGCGGCCGGACACTGAAACAAGAAAGCCCAGCATAATGCTGGGCTTTCTTTTATTGAATTAATGGCGGAGAGGGAGGGATTCGAACCCTCGATACGCTATTAACGTATACACGAGTTCCAGTCGTGCGCCTTCAGCCACTCAGCCACCTCTCCGCACTTTTTTCGCTGCCTTGGCAGCGCCGCATATACTATGCAATCACTGCCGGGGTTGCAAGGTGTTTTTAACAAAACCAAATCAACTGGTTAGTAAAACACCGTTAGCGTGCCATGGCGGCGGTGAAGTCTAGCATGCGATTAAGCGAGCGCAGTGCGCCTTGGCGCAGTTCCATGTCCACAAACACCTCTTTGCCTTGCGGATCAATGAGCGCTTCCTCAATGGCTTTGAGGCCGTTCATGGCCATCCACGGGCAGTGGGCACAGCTTTTACACGTTGCGCCTTCACCTGCGGTCGGCGCTTCAAAAAACTCTTTCTCTGGGCACAGCTGCTGCATTTTATAGAAAATACCGCGATCGGTGGCAACAATAAACTTCTTGTTATCCATGGTTTGTGCCGCTTTTATAAGCTGACTCGTGGAGCCTACGGCATCAGCAAGTTCAACTATCTCAGCAGGTGACTCAGGATGCACCAAGACCGCTGCATCAGGGTGCAGCGCTTTCATATCTTTGAGCGCTTTAGTCTTAAACTCATCATGAACAATACATGCACCATTCCACATGATCATATCAGCGCCGGTCTGATTTTGAATGTAGCTACCTAGATGCTTATCTGGGCCCCAAATGATCTTCTCGCCTTCGCTATCTAAATGCTCAACGATTTCTAACGCACACGATGAAGTAACGATCCAATCAGCGCGCGCTTTCACAGCCGTTGAAGTATTCGCATACACGACTACTTTACGCTCAGGATGCTGATCGCAAAAGCGGCTAAACTCATCAATTGGGCAACCCACATCCAATGAACAAGTTGCCTCTAGGGTAGGCATGACCACGGTTTTTTCTGGGGTTAAGATCTTCGCTGTCTCACCCATAAACCGCACACCCGCAACGATGATCATATCAGCGTTTTCTTGGCGCGCGCCGAAGCGAGCCATCTCCAACGAGTCTGCCACGCAGCCGCCGGTCTCCTCTGCTAGGGCCTGGATCTCTGGATCGGTATAATAGTGCGCCACTAACACTGCATTTTTTTCTTGCAGTAATTGTTTAATGCGCGCCTTGTGCTGCTGTTTCTGCTCATCAGAAAGAGGAGCTGGCTTAGGAGGAAAAATATAATCCTCCGGCATGATATTCTCGCTAATACCCATACTGGTCAAACTACATCTACATTGCAAAAGTATTGCCGTAATTATACGAAACTATGACGCTAAAAAGAAGCAAAGGTCTTCGCTACGACTAGATTCTTGTGCGCTTAATTATAAGAAGTTGGGGTAATAATGAGAAAAGGCAATGGTGGGTCATGATGGATTCGAACCATCGACCAATGGATTAAAAGTCCACTGCTCTACCAACTGAGCTAATGACCCAT
>NZ_SGPG01000057.1:0-208 GCF_004208955.1 Pseudoalteromonas sp. CO325X | reverse complement strand
AGTATCGCCAAGCGGTAAGGCAGCGGGTTTTGATCCCGCCATTCCCAGGTTCAAATCCTGGTACTCCAGCCAACTTTTCTGAAGTTGAGGAATGAGTCTAGGCTTAATTTCCAAAATGCTCCAGGTTATATTGCGGAAGTGGCGGAATTGGTAGACGCGCTGGATTTAGGTTCCAGTATCTTCGGATGTGAGAGTTCAAGTCTCTCCT
>NZ_SGPG01000056.1:0-215 GCF_004208955.1 Pseudoalteromonas sp. CO325X | reverse complement strand
GAGGCGAAGCGGCCTTAGCAAAAACGCTGAATTTAATGTCACTAGGACTGGTTATTTAAACTCTTACCATACGAGTATCACACCTAAACATTCGAAGTTTAGCCTACCGAGATAGAAACGTGTGTTGCACTGTAGAATTTGGTGGAGCTAGGCGGGATCGAACCGCCGACCTCTTGCATGCCATGCAAGCGCTCTCCCAGCTGAGCTATAGCCCC
>NZ_SGPG01000055.1:0-227 GCF_004208955.1 Pseudoalteromonas sp. CO325X | reverse complement strand
GGAGAGACTTGAACTCTCACATCCGAAGATACTGGAACCTAAATCCAGCGCGTCTACCAATTCCGCCACTTCCGCATTTTTTACTTTACCTAAAGAAATCTAATTAGAGCGTCTAGTTGGAGACACTAGGCTCATTTCCTCAACTTTAGGAAAGTTGGCTGGAGTACCAGGATTTGAACCTGGGAATGGCGGGATCAAAACCCGCTGCCTTACCGCTTGGCGATACT
>NZ_SGPG01000054.1:0-228 GCF_004208955.1 Pseudoalteromonas sp. CO325X | reverse complement strand
AGGACTTACCCAAAAAAAGTAGACACCTTCTATAGTTAGAAAAGAGGTGTCTCATGACTAAAAAGAAAAGAACCCAGGCCTATACCGAAGAGTTTCGTCGCGAAGCGGTTCGCAGGGCGGAGCAACCCGGAAATACCAACAAATCCGTCGCCGAAGAGCTGGGGATCAGCGCCCAGCAAATTTATAACTGGCGTAGGCAATTCAACCGTCTTTCCGACAAGCAATTTA
>NZ_SGPG01000053.1:0-248 GCF_004208955.1 Pseudoalteromonas sp. CO325X | reverse complement strand
TCAGCATGAGCCGAAAGAGCAATTGCTGGGATAATGCGGTGATGGAATCCTTCTTCAGTCGTCTCAAAGTTGAGCTGGTTTATGCTGAGAAATTCCACTCGATACAACATGTTAAATCCTGTATGTTTGAATACATTGAAATATTTTATAACCGCAAACGACGTCACTCAGCGTTAGGCTACCTCAGCCCGCTGGAGTATGAACAACAGTTTGCGTAATAACCTGTCTACTTTTGATGGGGAAGACCA
>NZ_SGPG01000052.1:0-274 GCF_004208955.1 Pseudoalteromonas sp. CO325X | reverse complement strand
TAAAGTAGACGCACAATTAATCTGTCGATTAACTGGCATTTTCTTTACTTATTGAGAACTCTAAATCACTTTCGTGACTCAAAGTTTTTATCAGCTTTCCAAATTGTTAAAGAGCAAGAGAATAACTTCTCAGAGTTAAAAACTCTCAGCATTACCGCTTAGGTAAGAGTGTTTATCTATGAGAAGGGGTAGTAAAGTGGTGGAGCTAAGCAGGATCGAACTGCTGACCTCCTGCGTGCAAGGCAGGCGCTCTCCCAGCTGAGCTATAGCCCCA
>NZ_SGPG01000051.1:0-277 GCF_004208955.1 Pseudoalteromonas sp. CO325X | reverse complement strand
GTGGCGTCCCCTAGGGGATTCGAACCCCTGTTACCGCCGTGAAAGGGCGGTGTCCTAGGCCTCTAGACGAAGGGGACGCAGAATTGGTTCAGCAAAGTATACTTTGCTTATTCTGCGTAAGATGAGCTTGAGCCCGCGAAAGCGAATGGCCTTATTCATCTAAGCAGAACTTGTAAGAGCACTAGGCTCATTACATTCTGTGTCACTAGGACTGGTTATTTAGACTCTTACCATACGAGTAAAGTGGCGTCCCCTAGGGGATTCGAACCCCTGTTAC
>NZ_SGPG01000008.1:0-280 GCF_004208955.1 Pseudoalteromonas sp. CO325X | reverse complement strand
GTGATGGCAGTTGGACAGCTGAGGTGCCCACTGCACTTGCTGAGGGGGATTTTGATATTACCGCCAGCATTACTGATACCGCAGGAAACGAGGGTACCGACAATGAATCTGGTACTGTCGATACTGAAGGCCCGAGTCTGACTCTTAATCCACTTGGAGTCACGAACGATCCCAATCCAGTGATTTCCGGAACAAGTGATGAGATAGGAGCAACGATAGCGGTCGAAGTGGTTGATGCGAATGGTACAACTCAGTCATTCACTGCTGAGGTGCAAAGCGA